>NZ_JAMXFI010000022.1:0-90450 GCF_025460875.1 Microvirga yunnanensis | reverse complement strand
AGGGCTCGACGACATTATCGTGGGTCCGATCTGCGATCCGGAAGCCGTGGCGGCCATGATGGCGGCGGGCGTCGGCGCGCGGATCGAGATCGGAATCGGCAACCGCGTGGCCATGCCCCGCATCGGCATCTCCAAAGATCCGCTGCGGCTTGAAGGCGTGGTGCGCGTCCTGGGCGACGGGGAATACACGATCAGTGGGCCGACCTATACGGGCATGCGCTGCTTCATGGGGCGGGCCGCCGTGCTGGATACCGGCCGGGCACGGGTGCTCGTCACCGAGCTGCCTCACGAGCCGTGGGACCTTGCGGTGTTCACGAGCGTCGGTCTCGATCCCTGTGCGTGCCGGTACCTGATCCTGAAATCCCGCATGTATTGCCGCCCCGTGTTCGAGCCCATCGCGAGGGCGGTTGTCGAATGTGCGAGCCGTGGGGTGACCAGCTCGGACTATGAGTTATTCCGTTTCGAAAAGCTTGCCCGTCCGATATATCCTCTCCAGGACGATATCCTGTGGAGACCTGAGGCGGTTCGGCTATGACCAACGACAAGGTAGGCGTTCCGGCCCCCGGGCGCGGAAGGATGCAGCGCACGAAGCTCTCGGACCAGATTGCCGAGGACCTGCGGCGCTGGATCGCGCGGGAGGGCCTGAAGCCGGGCGACCGGCTGCCTAACGAGAAGACGCTGATGCAGCATTACGGCTGCGCGAAGGGTACTCTTCGCGAGGCTCTGAAGGCCCTTGAGGTGCAGGGGCTCGTGAAGATGCAGACCGGCCCGAACGGCGGCGCCGAGATCCAGCCCGTGTCCATAGACGCGGCGATGCAGCAGCTGCGCAGCTACCTTCATTTCCAGGTACTGGATTTCGAGCAGATCTACGTGCTCCGGCGCAGCCTCGAAGTGTCTCTGGCGGAGAGCGTCGTCGGCCGCCTGACGGAGGATCGGCTTCAGCGGCTGGAGACCAATATCGAGCAATGCGTCGAAGCCCGCGACAGCGGCGACCGGGTCGCGGGCCGTCGGCTCGAGATCGAGTTCCACGACATTCTCTGCGAGAGCTGCGATAATCCTCTGCTCGCCTTCATCTGTCGCTTCCTCAACGGGCTCCTGCGCGATCTCGTCGAATTCCGCAGCGACCGTTACGACGAGCACGAGGCTTTCGGCCAGCACAACGTGACAAGCCACCGCGATCTCGTGGCGGCCTTCCGCGCCAAGGATCGCCGCGCCGTCAGCCGGATCATGCGCGAGCACATGTGCTGCGCGGAAACCTTCATGCAGCGCCTCGATGCATCCTTCCGCTCCGATCGTTTGAGCACGGCTTAAGAGCAAGCGCTTTGCACCGGCGTTTGAGCTGTGCGATGACGCTGCTGCATTGCAGTCGTTCGACGCTACCGACTTTTGAGCCGCCATGGACGGGATAGACCAGCGCATCATCAACATCCTCCGGGCCGACGGGCGCATCACGAACGCCGATCTGGCCGAGAAGGTCGGGCTGTCTCCCTCCGCGTGCCTGCGTCGAGTGCGGCTTCTCGAGGAGAGCGGGACGATCCGCGGATATTCGGCCCTCATCAACGACCGGGCTGCGGCACCCGAGACGGTCGTGATCGTCCAGATCACCTTGGAGCGGCAGACGGACGAGTATCTCAGGCGGTTCGAGAAGGCTGCCTGCCAATGTCCCGACATCCGGGAGTGCTATCTGATGACTGGAACGTCGGACTACCTTCTCCGCGTGACCGTCCCCGACGCGGCGAGCTATGAGCGCATTCACGCGGACGTTCTGTCCTGCCTGCCCGGCGTCGCCCGCATTCAATCGAGCTTCGCGATCCGGGCTGTGATCAAACCGCCGGATCTTTAGCGATCGTTCGCGTGTCCCCCTCGGCTTTCCCTTGCGGAATTTTACAGGGGCCGCCGTCGGCGGCAGAAAGTTCGATTCGGTCGAACTTTGTGAAGCCTTAGCAAGGCAAATACGCGAAGTCTGCGACGCTTCGGCAGGATATTCGCGACGATTTACGTCACCTTAAGTCATCCTTTGAGGTGACCCCGTGCCACTTGTCCGTTCGACGTTCTCTTTCGTCGCTCGTTCACTCCCGCAGCCGACGGCTGCCGGCCGTTTCGGCGCGGTCGGCTCCGAGCTGATCGCCGGCTTGGGCACCCGCTTCCGCTATCAATCCACTCCTTCTCGAGGTTCAGGAACCATGCGCGTCCTCGTTCTCGGCAGCGGCGTCGTCGGCGTCACATCCGCCTATTATCTCGCCAAGCAGGGTCATGAGGTGACGGTGGTGGATCGCCAGCCTGCCGCCGGCATGGAGACGAGCTTTGCCAACGCAGGACAGGTCTCGCCCGGCTATTCCGCGCCCTGGGCCGCACCGGGGATACCGATCAAGGCCATGAAGTGGCTGATGATGAAGCACCGGCCGCTGGTGCTCTGGCCCCGCACCGAGCTGCGCCTCTGGGGCTGGCTTGCCCATATGCTGGCCAACTGCACCGAGGAAGCCTACCGGCGCAACAAGAGCCGGATGGTTGCTCTCGCCGAGTACAGCCGGGATTGCCTGCGCGAGCTGCGTCAGGAGACGGGCGTCACCTACGACCACCGGGAGAAGGGGCTGCTCCAGCTCTTCCGCACGCAAAAGCAGCTCGACGGGATCGGCGAGGACACGGCTGTTCTGGACGCCTATGGCGTTCCCTACGAGATCCTGGATCCCGCAGGATGCGTCGTGGTCGAACCGGCCCTCGGGCTCGTCAGGGACAGGGTTGCCGGGGGCCTGCGTCTCCTCGGCGACGAGACCGGGGACGCCCACCTGTTCACGCAGCGTCTCGCCGCGATCGCCGAGCGGTTGGGCGTCAAGTTCCGGTATGGCACAGCCGTCCAGAAGCTGCTCACCGAAGGCGACCGGATCTCCGGCGTTCAGGTGATCGGCGGCGAGGTGCTCACGGCGGATACCTATGTGGCGGCCATGGGCAGCTACACGCCCCAACTGGTGAGGCCCTTAGGGATCCACCTGCCGGTCTATCCGGTGAAGGGCTACTCCTTGACGATGCCCGTAGTAGACCCGGACGCAGCACCCGTCTCGACGGTAATGGACGAGACCTACAAGGTCGGGATTACTCGCCTCGGAGACAGGATCCGGGTCGGCGGCACGGCGGAGCTGGCCGGATTCAGCCAGCGCCTGCGGGCGCCCCGGCGGGCGACCCTGGAGCACTCGGTCACCGACCTGTTCCCGCAAGGTGGCGATGTCAGGCAAGCGAGCTTCTGGACGGGCCTAAGGCCGATGACGCCGGACGGAACGCCCGTGGTGGGCCCGACCCGGTACGGAAACCTTTACACGAATACCGGTCATGGCACGCTGGGGTGGACCATGGCCTGCGGCTCAGGCCGTGTGCTCGCAGACCTGATCTCCGACCGGGCGCCGGACGTCTCCCACAAGGATCTCGCCATCGATCGATACCGGGACGAGTGGCGATTCCAGGCGGCATGAACAGGTGCCCTCTGGCTCCCCGGGTCCGTCGGTCTGACTATACCGGTTAGAACGTTGGCGGCGTGCAGGCGCTCACGACTTCGCAAGGCACCGGGCCGACGCATCGAAAGCGGTGCGGCCTCCAGCTTTCGAAATAATAGGCATCGCCCGGCCCAAGAATCCGCCGCTCGTCGTCGACGGTGACTTCCAGTCGTCCGCTCAGGATGATCCCCCCTTCTTCGCCTTGATGCGTCAGAGGAACCTTGCCCGTATCGGCGCCGGGTTCATACCGTTCCTTGAGGATTTGGAGCGCCCGGCCGAACAGGTGGTTTCCGACCTGACGGAAGGAGATCTTTCCCTTCCCGATTTCGACCAGCTCATCGGAGCGGTAAAAGGCCTGCTTCGGCTTCTCAGGCTCCAAAGCGAAGAACTCCGCCAGCCCGATCGGGATGCCGTCTAGGATGCGTTTGAGCGCACCGACGGAAGGGTTGGTCTGGTTGGCTTCAATCAACGAGATCGTCGAATTGGTAATGCCCGCGCGCCTGGCGAGCTCGCGCTGGGACAGGTTATGCAGCCCCCGAACATAGCGCAGCCGACCGCCTAGATCGAATTCCATCTCATCACCGCAAGCCGTGTGTTTAGGTTGTTCGAAATAAGACAAACATACGACTTTGCGGCTAATGATATCAATAGCTTAATGGAACAAAGAAAAGGACTTGTTGATGTTTCGCCCTCATGGCCATGATCCGCTATCGAAAGGATCTCGGTCATGAATGCCCCACAGAGACACAACAGCTTCCGGCTCGACAGCTACTGGATGCCCTTTACGGCAAACCGCCAGTTCAAAGCCTCGCCCCGTCTGCTCGCGAAGGCGGAAGGAATGTATTACACGAGCGACGACAATCGTCAGATCCTCGATGGCACGGCAGGCTTGTGGTGCGTGAACGCCGGTCACGGCCGTCGCGAGATCGCTGATGCGGTAGGGCGGCAGCTTTCCACATTGGATTTCGCGCCCTCGTTCCAAATGGGACATCCGATTGCCTTCGAGTTCGCTGAGCGTCTTGCCGAGATCGCGCCGGGCGGGCCGAGTGCCGGTCTCGACCGGGTGTTCTTTACCGGATCAGGGTCGGAGTCCGTCGATACCGCTCTGAAGATCGCCATTGCTTATCAGCGCGCCATCGGCCAGGGAACGAGAACCCGTCTGATCGGGCGCGAGCGCGGCTACCACGGCGTCGGCTTCGGCGGCATTTCGGTCGGCGGCATCGTCAACAACCGCCGCGTATTCCCCCAGATTCCGGGTGCTGATCATCTGCGGCACACCCATGATCCGGCTCGCAATGTCTTCGTGAAAGGGCAGCCTGAGCATGGCGCCGAACTCGCCGATGACCTCGAGCGCCTCGTCGCCCTCCATGGGGCCGAGACGATCGCTGCCGTGATCGTCGAGCCGGTGGCAGGTTCAACCGGCGTTCTCATTCCGCCGAAGGGGTATCTCGAGCGCCTGAGGGCGATCTGCGACCGCCACGGCATCCTGCTGATCTTCGATGAAGTCATCACGGGCTTCGGGCGTCTTGGCGCTCCGTTCGCCGTCGACTATTTTGGCGTCATCCCAGACCTTGTCACAACGGCCAAGGGCCTGACCAACGGGGCCATTCCCATGGGTGCCGTGTTCGCCAGCCGGAAAGTTCATGACGCGCTGATGCAGGGGCCCGAAGCCCAGATCGAGCTGTTTCACGGTTATACCTATTCAGGCCACCCGGCAGCCTGCGCTGCAGGAATGGCGACGCTCTCCATCTACCGCGAGGAGAGCTTGCTCATCCGGGCATCCGAGATCGAGAGCTACTGGCACGATGCCATCCACGGCCTGAAGGGGCTGCCGCATGTCGTGGACATCCGGACCATCGGTCTCATCGCCGGGATCGAGCTGGAAAGCCGCGCTGGAGTTCCGGGAGGCAGGGCATACGATGCCTTCGTCGACTGCTTCGAGAAAGGCCTGTTGATCCGCGTTACCGGCGACATCATTGCCCTGTCGCCTCCGCTGATCATCGAGACCTCTCAGATTGACGCCATCATCGAGACTTTGTCCGATGCCTTGAAGCGAGTCGCCTGATCCCGTCGCTGGTTGGTGGGGCATGTGCATGGCCGCATTTCGAACCGAAGCCGTGTCAGAACCGTGACACGGGATTGGTATTTCCTAAGCTCTTTGGGCGGAGGTGTGGGCCTGACAAGCGAACGCCCGCCAAAGGCGGGCGTGTCTGAAATCTGGAACCGGGTTGTGTCGCAAATTCGGGGAAGGGACGGAAGGAGGGCAGACGCTCGGCATCGCGCTTAGGCCGCGAGCCTCTCGAACTGCTCGGACAGTGACGGCTGCCGATTGTGGGCATACTTCGCCTGTCCTTTGCGGATCATGTTGTAAACCAGCATCGGGTACGGACCTCTGAGCCGACTGCCGGTACGCACCTGATGTTGCTAGCGAATTCATAGCGTCAGCGGGTCATCATCGGCGCCGACGATGACCCGCTGGATTCTCATTTTGCGTCGCTGAACCGAAGCGTTGCGCCTCCCTTGCGAGGGGGCAACACTCCGGTGCCGTTTCACACCATTAGGGCTCTTGCGCCGAGTATCTCCACAGTACGGCAGTGAACTTGGAGGAGCATGGCATCCGCGACCGCAATCTTTGGCACTTGCACGCCTTGGTCGACGAGCGGATCCAAGCTGATGCTTCCCCTCTTGGACGGAACGCGGCATCACCAGCTCCCTAAAGGCATAATCGGGAATCGGATCGGCGTTCAGTCGCGCACCGGATCGGCCTCGACGCCCCTGCCGTTCGACTGGCGCTGACTGGTTTGTCTCCCACGCTGGTCCTGCTCCGGCAGCTGAGGGAGGCCGTGTTGACAGCTATGCCGTCGAGTTTGCGATGCCCAACGAAGCCGTTCATTCCAAAATGCGTTGGTTCTCGTCAGATCGAAAGCCGTGCAAGGAGCCGCCTAATTGCGCCGGGGCGGGACCATACGCAGTGGTGTTCGACCCCCCTTATCAGGCGACTTCACCCACGCCCGCTCCCCTCGCGTCGGCTAGAGCAGCACTCACGTCGCACACGACTCCAGCGGGATCGTAGCTGATGTGGACCTCACCCGCGAGTTCCATCGCCAGGCTACGCTCAATCAGGCGCGAGCCAAAGCCCTGCCGGGTCGGCGGCGAGACCGGCGGCCCGCCGCGCTCCTGCCAACGGAAGGTGAGGTGCGCTGGATCGCCGGGCCTGACCGACCATGTGATCGCGACCCGGCCCGTGGGAACCGAGAGCGCGCCGTACTTGGCGGCGTTGGTTGCCAACTCATGCAGCGCCAAGGTCAGTGCCAAGGCTATCCTCGGCGGCAAATGCACGTCCGGCCCTTCGATCTCGAAACGCTCGCGGTGGTAGGGCGCAAGCACCTCAGCAACGACCTCCGACAGTTCGGCACTGCCCCAGTTCGCGCGGGTGAGCAGGTCGTGGGCCTTGGACAAGGCGAACAGGCGCGCATCGAAGGTTTCTCGCGCTGTGCTGTCCCCTTGGCTGCTGCGGAAGGTATGCCGTGCGATGGCCTGCACCGTCGCGAGAATGTTCTTCACCCGATGGTTGAGTTCGTGCATCAGAACCCGTTGCAGGTCCTCGGCCCGCCTGCGCTCGGTGATATCACGGGCGATCCTCGATGCGCCAATGACCTTGCCCTGCGCATTCCTGACCGGCGATACCGTCAGCGATATCTCGACCTGACTGCCATCCTTGCGTTGGCGAATAGTCTCAAAGGGATGGACGTGCTCGCCCCGGCTGATCCGTGCGAGAATGCCCTGCCCCTCGTCCTGCCGGTCCTCGGGGACGAGGATCGCAAAGGGCCTCCCCATCACCTCCTCCGCTTGGTAGCCGTAGAGCCGTTCTGCCCCCTGATTCCAGCTTGTGATGACGCCGTTGAGGTCTGTGCTAATGATGGCATCGTCCGATGACTCTACAATAGCCGCGAGCCGCTGCTCGATCTCCTCGGCGCGCTTGCGTCCGGTGATGTCGATCGTGATCGCAACGGCCTGCTCCACCCGGCCGGCCGCATCGCGAATGGGAGCAACGGAAGCGTTGGCCCAGACGAACGAACCGTCCTTCCGCACGAAACGCTTCTCGATTCCGAAGTTGGTGCTCGTCTCGATCATGCGTTGGAACAGCGGAAGATTTTCCAGCAGGTCGTCGGGATGGGTGATGTCCTGCATTCGCATCCCGAGCAACTCATCCTCGGTGTAGCCGACCATCTCGCAGAATGGCCGGTTCGCCAGAACATAGCGCCCGGTCATATCAATCTGGCTGATCCCGCCTGCGGTCTGCGTGACCAGAGCCCGCAATCGCTCCTCGGCTTCTGCCTGAGCCCGCTCTGCCAGCACTCGGTCGGTGGTCTCGAGGACAACGGCAAACATGCCTGCGGGCTGGCCACTCTCGTCGACCACGGGGCTGTAATCGAGATTCATCCAGACCTGCTCAGGAACGCCCCTGCGGTAGATGGTCAATGCCTTATCGCGGTAGGTGAGTGTGCCGCCTCCCAAGATCACCTTCATCACATTGTCGGTGAAGTCCGCCACCTCGGGCCAGCCCTCGCGCACCTTGGAGCCAAACAGGCGAGGATGGCGACCTCCCGCGAAGATGGAATACGCGTCGTTGTAGATCATGATGCCGTCCGGTCCCCACAGCAGGACGATGGGGATCGGCGAGCGTAGGAGAATGCTGACCGTGGTTTTCAGGTTTTGCGGCCAAGTGGAGATCGGACCTAGCGAGGTACGAGACCAGTCATAGGTCCGCATGAGTCTGCCGGTCTCGCTGTCGTAAAGAAAAACCGCCTCGGATACAGAGCTTCTAGTGTCCATGGCAGCCGTCCGTAGGCTCCGCATCCGAACGGCGCTTCGCGCGGCGATCCTGCGCGACCAGCAGGCGCAAGGCGGCACGGGTCACTTCGCTGGCGCTGCCGTAGTCGGCGGATTGAACTTTAGCAGAGACGAAGGCGGCGAGTTCCAGCGTGAGCGACGCGTTCAGGCTCAATTTCGCGGGCATAGAGGCCTCCGAAATGGGGGCAATGATTGCCACCTCATAGGGCTCCCAGTAAGCCTGATAATCAAGCTGAAAATGCAATCCTCCCCAATGCTCCAATCAGCCTCAGCAACCATTTCTGCGGCTGGCAGAGTGCAAGGGGTGTTTGCCTGCGTGGTAGATGACTTGATGATGGAGCCTCGCACAGACACGGCCTGGAAGAATTGGGCCGGGGACCAGAAGCCCGGCACCATTCCACCGCCATCCTGCGCCTTTACATTCAGAGTGGCGAACTGTTTGGCGCGACCTCAACGTCGAGGGCGGACTAGAGAGGTCTCCAGCCGCACCGACTTCGAGGGGTCGGCCAGCCCTCCCAGATCAGGACGGGCATAGGTGCCGGGGAGAACCTTCTCGACGCGGAGGCGGATTTTGCGGTAGCACTCACAGGTGGCTTGTTCGAGGCCCACGCGGTCGGTCACGACGATGCCGCCTCGGCGTTGCTCAATCAGGCCGGTGGTTTGAAGGGTGCGCAGGACGGTGCTGACCGTGGAGCGTTGGACCCCGAGCATCTCGGCCAGTGTTTCATGAGTCAGGGGCAGGGTGCCCTGATCCATCCGGTCATGGGTGTTGAGAAGCCAGCGGCAGCACCGGGCCTCGACCGAATGAAGACTATTGCAGGCCACGGTATGAAACGCCTGGGCGAGCAGTGCCTCGTTGTAAGCCGCCACCATCCGGCGCAGCCGGGATCGTAACACCAGAACCTTGTGCATCTGCTCGACCGGAATCCGTGAGGCGGATCCCGAAACCAGCACGACATAGCGCCCGAGAGATTCACCGCTGATAAGGGCACTCAGGAGGCCAATCAGCCCCTCCCGCCCAAACAGCGCGACTTCGGCCACACGCCCGTCGTCCATGACATCGACAAGGGATACGATGGCATCATCATGCGGGAAGTACGTGTAGCGGATAGGATCGCCGGTCTCGTATAGCACAGTGCCGCGCTGCAGGATGAGGACTTCAAGGTGTGGCTCAAGAAGAGCGAAATCATCGGCAGCAAGCGCGGCGAGGAACCGGTTAGCCCTATGCTCCTGGGACAGGATCTTTGCCAAAATGAGACTGCGTCGCTCCTAGGGGTTTACAAGACTAACGCGGAGGAACAAGCATATGCTTTTCACAAACGGGTGAAGCCTGCGGGCGCATGAGAGTTATGTAGCGCCATCAACCTTGCAAGAATAACGCTAACTTGCAAGAGGCGGGCATTGAGAACCCGCATTCTTGTAGATGTACGCTCCTCCGCACTCCGCGGCCACCGAGATCCTGCCGGAGTCGTGACATCCCTGATAGTCAAATCGACGATCAACGGACCACACCTAAAATTTGTTCGACAGCCTCTGACTGGGAGATGATGCCTTGCTCGTATCGACGTAGAATATCTCTGATCTGTGCTCGTTTGGAGCGGGAGCCGCCAATCCGGCTGTCGATCTCAGCCACAGCCATAGGTGTTGCCGACATCTGGCTAGGCCTTTGAAAGTAATTCAGAGCTTTCTCCAACAATCTCACATCAAACCTCGCAGCCGACACTAAGGGGACTTTCGATGCCTTCGCTACATACTGACCATGGTCCTACCGCCATTCGTCCTCAGGTGAAGACTAAGGGTTCACTCTAAGCTTAACAGATCATAAGACAAGCCACATGGGTCCTGAATAAACCTTGCGCCGAAAAGGCCGTTCATTCCAGCCCCCGCCGGTCTGGCATGCGCGTCTTAACTCAGTAGCTCGAGCTGGGGCAGTCAATGGCCGCCTAAAGTCCCGGCAAGATCTCCAGCCACAATCGAGGCATAGCAGATGAAGTAATTCGTGAGGGCGACGGCATAGAAGTTGGCAGCCTGCGCATACGTCCGGCTCCGCTCAGCCTTGAGCCCACGCTCCAAGGCTATTGCCCCGAGGAGGCTGAAGGCAAGGACAGCCGCCTGAAAGCTGAGTCTGAGGTCATAGCCGGTTGCGGCACTCATGATCATGCATGCGACGAGAACGAGCACGGCTCGCGCCAAGCCTTCGAGAGCAACCCGGCATAAGGTCTCTCTGAGCGTGATTGTCGGTTCCACACGTTCGTGAGCGGGTGTCATGCCAACTCCATTATGCGCCAGCCGTTCCGCCGCATGCGGTCAGCGCACCACAAGAACCGAACACTTGGAGTGGCGGACGATAGTCGCTGCATTCGACCCCAGTAGATAAGACGCCATGCTCGGCCTGTGTGAGCCGATAAGGATCAGATCGGCTCCAATCCTCTCAGCCCTGCTTAGAACCTCGTCGCACACAGATCCAGCATGGACTGAGATCGAAACGGATTCATCTGGTAAATCAATGGTGGCGGCGAGCGACGCAAGTTCCTGCTCTGCCTCCCTCTGGACCTCATCTGCAAGTGCAAGTGGAAGATCAGACCCCATCGCGGAGAGTGGCAAAGTCGGGAGAACGTAGATCAGATGGACGGTACCGTCTGATGCATGTGCCAAGGCAGTGGCAAGCTCAATGGCCAACTCTGCCATTCCCGGGTGGGTCAGGTCGACTGGAACAAGCACTGTTCTAAACAGGCCCCCGTAGGCAGGGGAAAAAACTGGGTTGGCGCCGAGCGCTCTCGAAGCCTCATTATATCCGGAGGATTTTCCAATCTGATTCAGACCCATACTCGGCTCCTCCTGAAAAGCCACTCTGCTAGGGCGTCGATAGATCTTTCTCTTCCCCCGTTCTTCTCCAGAAAGAGAGGCGAATGCGGTATGACAACAGTGTGAACTTCGCTTTGTCTAAACTCAAACGAATTTAATTTAGCGGTGCTAGCAAGATCATTGCAGTGTCCGTCGCCATGGCCCCACATTCATTAACGCCGATTGATCAGCTACAATTCTCTGTCACTGTCCTACAGGCGAGGCATGCGCTCGCACGGCGCCGGTGCTACAATGTCGGGGCTCGCAACTCATTTTCATGGCAGCTTCATATCGAAGTGCCTCGACATCCCGCCCGATCGAAGCAACCGCGTTCACTTCTCCGTTACGAAGATAACGGACGAGACAATCTTGGCCCACGATGCTGCCATCCACTTCGATTGCATCCCAAGCGCTGGCATGACCAACGTATTGGATTGAAACATCGTAGTGGCGGCTCCAGAAGAAGGGTGGCGCCGAGAACGGCTCGTTGAAACCAAGCATATTGCGAGCCGCGGTCTGACCCTGACGCTGAGCAACCACCCAATGCTCAACTCGGATACTTTCGCCGGTACGCGTGTCCGGCCACCGCGCAATACCACCAGCGGCGAAGATGCCCGGCACACTTGTCTCGAGGCGCTCGTTGACCAGAATGCCGTGGTCGACCCTGATGCCCGCCGCCTCTGCCAGTTCGGTACGCGGCCGCACGCCGATGCCGGCTACGACGAAATCGGCGTGGAGCTTTGCGCCACCCTCGAGCATAACCTGCGTTCCCTCGATGAGGGCCGCTCGGCTCTGCAGGTGAAAGTGCACGCCGTGCTGCTCGTGGAGCTCGCGGATGAAGTTGCCGAGCTCAGGCCTGAGGATCCGTTTCATGGGTCGGACATCCGGGACGATGTGAACCTCGATACCCCGCGCGCGTAACGCGGCGGCAACCTCAAGGCCAGTAAAGCCAACCCCAAGCACGACGGCGCTCCTGGCATCCTACGCGCATCGGATCAGGGCTTGGCTGTCGGCGAGCGACCGCAGCGTCAAGACGTTCGGCTGGTCTGCGCCGGGGATAGAGGGCCGCACAGGCTCCGCGCCCGTGGCAAGGAGGAGGCGATCGAAGGGAAAACGCTGGCCGTTTGCTGTGATGACAGTGCGAGCACCAGGGTCAATGCGCTCAACGGCTGTTCCAAGCCGGACATCGATGCGGTTCTCAGCATAGAACTCAGGCTCTCGCAGCGGGATCCACTCCTCCGGGGCATGGCCGGCAAGGTAATCCTTGGAGAGATTGGGTCTGTCGCAGGGTAGGGCCTCATCCGCGCTGAGCATCGTCAATTTGCCCGGAAAGCCGCGGCGGCGCAACATATCCGCGGCCGCAAACGCGGCAGCTCCACCCCCGACGATGACAATCTGACTCCGTGGATCGGCGACCGATGGATGGAGAGTGGACTCATGCGCTGCGTCAGCTTTCCCGGTGACAAAAATCCGGCCACCCCTGTGTTCCACCTTCCACCGGTCGAGCGGTGCAAAGGCAGGCGCTCCGAGCGCCTCGCCCGCGCGCAGATTGAAGCAGGCGTGGTGCCACGGGCAGCGTACCGTTTCACCAACCATGATGCCGTCGGCGAGCGGCGCTCCATAGTGAGTGCACTTGCCACTCACGGCCAACTCAGCGTCTCCCCGCCGTGCAAGAAGCACTGTCTCCTCGCCAACATGGCCTTCGAGACACGCCCCATCGGCAAGACTTGAGGAGCGGATTCCCTCGGTCAGGTCCGGACCTACGGAGTCCTTCACGTGCGATGCCATCGCTGATCCTCCCATCCGCTGCATGACCTGTCTCCTGGGACAGCGCATGACGGTTGGATGCGAGCGAATCCGAAAGGTTCCCGACCGGTCAGGCCGACGTGCGAATAACGGGAACCATTTGCGATGACTCCCATCCAACAGGCTGACAGTCGAACCCGGAGAAGGCAAGATGCATGCGACCCTCGAAAAACTACAGGACAGGAACGAGGCCTGCGATCGTCCGAGCCGGAAGGCAGCCGAGGAGGCGGTCCGGACCTTGATCCGGTGGGTTGGAGAGGATCCAGGGCGGGAAGGTCTCGTCGACACACCTGCCCGGGTGGTCCGAGCCTATGCGGAGTGGTTTGACGGCTACGAGCAGGACCCCGCCGCGTTGCTCCGCCGCACCTTTGAGGAGGTCGGCGGCTACGACGGTATCGTGGTCCTGCGCGACATCCCCTTCGAGTCCTGCTGCGAGCACCATATGGCGGCCATCCAAGGCATTGTGCACGTTGGCTATACCCCCAGAATCGGGTGGTCGGCATCTCGAAGATTGCGCGTCTTGTCGAAGCTTTCGCGCGACGGCACTGGGTGCAGGAAAGACTGACGGCTCAGATCGCCGATACCATTGCTGAAGTCCTCAACCCTCATGGAGTCGGGGTTGTTGTCAAGGCGACGCACGCCTGCTCGTCGACCTGCGGAGTCCGCAAGCATGGCGTTTCAATAGTTACGAACCGGATGCTCGGCGCGTTTCGCGACGATCCCGCCGTTCGACAGGAGTTTCTGACAGCGATTACGTGACAGGCACCTATCTCATGGATGTTAGCACGCTGCTGCAGTGTGTGACGGGTGGATTCCTCCCTTGAGCCCCTTGTCGATCGTTAGGTCACCGCGACCCTACCCCGCCAAAGTGGCGCTAGCGGTCACCCTCACCTTGAGCCAGTTGCCCCAGGACAGACCCAAGCCGGTCCAGTTCCATACCGAAGCCAGCCCAATCCCCGCTCTTAAGCTGTTCCAGAGCTCGATTGTAGTGGCGGAAGGCTTCAGCCGCAGCGCGAGGATCGCGGCTCGTCGAGGGGATTTCTACTGCCGTTTCCATGACGTGGGAGTTCATGGCGGTCCCCTTGAAGAGAACAGCAAGGGCTTCTGGAAGCGTTTCTTCCATGACGACTTGGTCGCCATAGACTGCGATCACACGCTTCAGTTCCGGGATCTGCCCGGTTTTTGCGCGGAGGTAGAGTGGCGACACATACAGGATCGAGTCTTCGATTGGAATCACATGCAAGTTTCCTCGAATGACCCGCGAACCCTGCTGATTCCATAGGGCGAGCTGCTGCGAAATCGCTGTGTTCTGGTTGATGCGAGCCTCGATCTGAAACGGGCCGTAGACGAGCTTCTCCTTGGGGAACTCGTAAGCGATGAGTTCTCCATAATGGGGTGGATCGCATCGGGCGGCAAGCCACGCAATCATATTGTCCCGCTGGCTTGGCACCATGGGAACCATCAGGATGAACTCCGCCTGTGGCTCCCCGGGCAAGCGCATGATCATGTAGTATGGCGCCATACTGATCGTGTCGCCGTCCGCAATCTGGCGCGGGAAGTCCCAGAGATCCTCGCGGTTATAGAAAACCTCCGGGCTGTCCATATGATAGGTGCGGTATATCTGTGCTTGACTGAAGAACAGGTCCTCCGGGTAGCGGAGATGGTTTCGCAAGCCCTCCGGCATAGCCTCCAGCGGCTTGAATATGTCCGGGAATATACGACGGTACGTCGCAGCGACAGGGTCGGACGGGATCGCCAGATAGAAATCGACCGTTCCGTTGTAAGCATCGATCGTAACTTTGACCGCATTCCGGATGTAGTTCAAGCCGGCGCGGGGCAGTGGTTGAGCATAGGGGAAATAATCGCTTGTCGTGTACGCATCTTGGATCCAGACAAGCCGGCCTTCGTTGATTACCAAGTAAGGGTTGTGATCCAGACGGAGGAATGGAGCGATGCTCCTCACGCGCTCCTGGATATTCCGGCGGAACATGACGCGGCTGTCGACAGTCAGGTAGTCACTCAGCATCAGGTTTGGATCATTGAAGTACCAGGCGAAGAGTGCCCGACGTCCACTCCCGCCAATGGGAACACCACCCGCGCCGTCATATGTGTAATAGACATTGTCCTTACCCTTCGGGTAGTCGAACTCGGGGGTGCTTCCTTTGACGATAACGTAGGTATCGGTGAGCTCACCGTAGTAAATCCGAGGCTCGTGGATCGGGGGCCCCTCCGACGCGACGGGTGGAATATCCTGAACATAGAGGACCGGTAGCCCTTCGGTGGTCTTTTGAGCCGCGGCGCTCATGACGACGCCGTTCCCGTGTGTAAAGAGGACATGGCGGTTGACCCATGTCTGAGCGTTTGGCGGCAAAAGTGCGGCGTCGAGCTCGCGAGCGGAGAGCGTCACCTGCTGATATGCTCCGCCAAGCCAGTAACGGTCCTCATCAGCGCCGTGGAACTTGAAGTAGGTTCGGATCTCCTGCAGCTGGCGATAGGTTTCCATCAGGGGCTGCCAGTCCCATAATCGAATATTATCGATGGTTGCCTGGTTGGCTTGGAGCGCTTGGAAGGTGAGATGCTGTTCGGCGGGGAATGGCTTGGATCTGATCTGATGCAGACCATAGGCGTGCTGCGTCAGGGTGATGTTTCGCTGAATATATGGTTTTTCCAGCGCCAGCTCGTTCGGCTTCACGATTATGTAGCGGAAGACTACCGGGAGCACGTCTGCCAGCAGGAAGGAGCTCCCTAGCACCAGCGCCACTGCGGCAACCGGGAGCGTGTAAGCGCGGACCCAGAGGTTCGACCAGGACAAGCAAGCTCCAATCACGGCAAGGATCATCAACAGCCAGAGGATTGGCAGCTCAACCTGGATGTCCGCGTAGCTCGCTCCCACCACCACGCCATTGTCGCGGTAAAGCAGCAGATATCGATCGAGATAGAAGGACCACGCCTCTATGGCAAAGAGGACGCCCAGTAAGACTGAGCCGTGAGCGTTGGCTTTCGGGGATACGGACCATGGGTGGCTGTCAAACTTGATCTCACCCTGGGCCCAATACACTCCTCCTGCAAGGAGAGCGCTCAGGATGACTGTCAGCAGCATCCAGTTCTTGAGAGCAATATAAGCCGGCAGAGAGAAGAGAAAAAAGCTGATGTCCTTGCCATACTCTGGATCGCTCTGGCCATATGGTACCTGATAGAGACAGCGCAAAAGCACGTCCCAGTTGCCCATTTCCATAAGGGCCAGCAAGCCTCCAAAAAGACCGGCGCCTCCCACGATGAGGAGCGAGGGATACCGACCCCTGAGACTCGACACCCCTGGCACCTTCTGGCTGCCCACGGTCCTCCACTCGACCTGTGTGGATTGGATAATGTCTCGCGACAGTGCGATACGAGCGGCCACGGTCCCGTTCAGCCAGAGGAAGGCAGTGGTTGCTGCAAAGACAATGAAAAAGAGCAGGAGCTTGCTGACGAGAATCGTCCCGAAGACATCAACGTAGCCCAGGGCTGAGAACCAAGCCCAGTCGACCAGGACATCACCAACCAAGCTTAGTACAGCGATGGAAGCAACGATCACCGTGCCAATCACCAGAGGGCCTCTCATTGGTCCATCCACCTTCCTCCGGTGCTTCCTGGCTTACTGGCAGCTATTCCCACTAGCACTTGATGACCGGCCCATGTGCACATCGGTCCGGAACGACGCCTTGACGTAGGCTCTGCCCTTCATCTCTCCTTGGACAATGGGCGCACCCCAGATCCACCGCGCTAATGTCGCAACGAACGATCGCACCATGGCGGCGCGCCTGACAGCGGACGAGGTTTGCGCTCGCTCCTTGCTCTCTCCGCGAGGCCAGTCATAAGTTGAGGACGCTGGGCGAGATCCACCAGCCGCACCAGCAACTGAACGGAGAGACACTCGTGGTTTCTTTCTGATCTCGGAAGACAAGATTGACGCAAGTAGACGAGGGGAACAAACGAATTTTTTTGCTAGATAGCGGCAGGTTTCTTGCACTGAAGGAAGGCGTGAGGCTGTTGCGGCCACTCGAATACCAAGGTCGGCCTCATCGTCATGAAGAAGACAATTCTCCGAGAGAAGAGCTACACCCTCAACCAAAACGATCCGTACCGCGTTAACCTTTCAGGCGTCTTGTATGGTCCTACAATTATAGCCTGAGGGAAGACGATGAAAGAGACGAGGGACCGCAACGGATCTTTGCCTGTCGCTGGCACTCACAGCTCTGGGATCGACAGGTTTCTGAACGAGGCAAAGAGACTTGGACCTGGGGTCGGCGGCACACCCCGAGCACGCCTCGTCTTTGCCCTCGATGCTACCATGAGTCGGCAGCCGACCTGGGATCTCGCCTGCCGGGTTCAGGGCGAAATGTTCGCCGCGGCGAGCCATTCCGGCGGCTTGTCGGTCCAGCTCGTGTACTTCCGAGGCTTCAACGAATGTCGCTCCTCCCGCTGGGTTGCCGATCCACGCGCCTTGATGGATCTCATGACGAAGATCGATTGCCGCGGTGGCCAGACCCAGATCGGACGCGTCCTGCGCCATGTCCGAAGCGAGGCCAGCCATTCGCCGCTGAAAGTGCTCGTCTATGTTGGAGACGCGATGGAGGAGCCGATCGACGATCTCTGCGCCGTTGCCGGCGAACTTGGTCTTCTTGGAACCAAGGCATTCATGTTCCACGAGGGGCACGATCCCGAAGCGGCACTGGCTTTTAAGGAAATCGCCCGTCTGACCGGCGGAGCCTATTCCAGATTCGACAGCAAGGCGCCGCAGGCCCTCGCCGAACTTCTGCGTGCCGCCGCCGCCTATGCAACGAGCGGCGTCGAAGGCCTCACCAGACTTGCGCCTAGCAGCGAACAGGCACGCGGTCTTCTCACCGCGATGACCGGAATGAAGCCATGACGCTGCTCTATGGCATCGCAGCTGTCACTATCTTTTGGTGGTTCGTCACCAACGTTTCGCAAGCCAACACAGCTGCTCTCGCAAAAGTGCTTAAAGTGACCGGAGGCATCCTGGCGCTCGGCATCGCTGCGCTCCTCGGCCTGCGTGGCCGGATCGACATCGCGTTTCTCCTAGGGGGTCTTGGCCTGTGGCTCCTCGGCTGGAGCAATTTCAGGATTCCGGGATGTGGCGGAACATCGCGAAGAACCCCGGGCAGCATCTCGCGGGTCCGCTCCGCTCTGATCGAGATGGAGCTCGATCACGACACGGGCGGGATGGATGGCACCGCGCTGGCTGGCGCCTTTGCGGGACAGCGCCTGGCCTCTCTCGATGAGACCAGCCTGCTGCATCTCCTGTCGGAGTGTCGCGCCAGCGATCCAGATGGCAGCCGTCTGCTGGAGGCCTATCTCGACAGACGATTTCCTCTCTGGCGCGATGATATTCGCAAAGAGCAGGCGCGGACTGGAGAGCCAACGCGTTCAGGAGCCATGACGGAGGGAGAAGCCTACCAGATCCTGGGACTTCGGCCTGGCGCGAGCCCCGATGCGATCAGGCAGGCGCATCGATCCTTGATGAAAAAGCTTCATCCAGACCAGGGAGGATCCACCTATCTCGCCGCTCGGGTGAACCAGGCTAAAGAGTACCTTCTGGATCAGCACTGCTGACGTTTTCCAGGCACGTGTCGCACAGTCAGAATCTGTGTTGTTCGAAAGGGCATAAGGTACGCCCGGCCACTTAGGAAACTTCAAGGGGGCCCGGAACGGACGACTTGTGCCTTTGCTGGGCCAAACTAGCGGCCGTCGCTATCGGAGAATGTCAATTAACGCGATTGCCCTGACCATTCAGAAGAGAAGAACACAGCCCGCGTTAAGACATCATCGGGGTCACATAACATGGCTCTATCACAAATGCGAAGCAGGGATGAGAAAGAAACATTTACTGCGTGATAATCTTATGCGGCGAGCAGATCGAACTGCTCAGCGCGTGACAGCTGCTGATGGCAGGCAAACTCCGCCTGGTGCTTGCGCATCATGTGCTCCATCTCAATCCCACCGAGGATCACACGGGCAGTGGCCATCGACTTGAAGCCCAGTATTGCCCGTGCTCGCCTCTTGATGGCGTGGTGATCCTGTTCGATGCAATTATTCAGGCAGGAACTTTGCCGGATCCGGACCGGGTTCAACTCGCGCCTCGACCGGTCCTGAAGCTGATCTGCAGCGTCACACAACATGATCGCTTCTCGGTTGGTCTGGCTGCCGTCGATCACGATCCGCTCGGCTCGAGCCATGCCGCTCAAGTGCTTTACGAAGAAACCCCTTGGCCGCAGTGAGGTTTCGCCGAGCACTGAACTAGAATTCGACAGTGTCGCCATTGCTGTCGATGGCTCGATAGAGAAATTTCCATTGGCCTCGGACTTTGATGTAAGTCTCGTCGACTTGCCGCTTGGCAGTGGCGGCTCACTTGCGTGAGTTGAAGCGGTTCGGAAGTTCAGGCGAATAGCGCACGATCCATCTGTGAATGGCCGCGTGATCGACCCTGATGCCGGCCTCCGTCATCATCTCCTCAAGGTTCAGCAGGCTCAGATTGTAAGCCAGGTACCACCGGACAGAGAGCAGGATGATTGTACGATCGCAATGTCTTCCCTTCAACATCCGTGTCTCCGCTGCTGTGATCATCGCCACCGTAGCTGAAACTCTGTAACACTTATTTGCAGGGGAACCACATTGCGAGCTCCCCTGGATGCGACTTCCGAGGACCTTCACGCGTTATCGGGCTGCCCCGTCTCAGGAGACATCGCATGGAACAGGACAGCGGCACGACCAGGGTCGCAATGGTCACCATCTTCATGGGGCTGGTTTTCGTCTTGGCGGCGCTTCTGTTCGTGATGATCGTCTACGGATATGGGCCAACGACCGGGCCCGGCGGGTTCCCACCCAGGTAGGTTGAAACGGCGGCCTGCTGCGCCAGGAGCGGCGTCGGCGTGGCCGAGTGTTCACCCATGACCAAAAAGCTCATGATCTCTGTCACGATGAAGGGCACCGCCATGGAGGTCGTATAATAGAACGAGCCCCGGCCACCGAATGGCCGGGGCTCATTCATTCATGCCCTGTTGTGAGGACCCTGGCGGTTTGGAGCACAGTTGCTAACGGAGAGACCGTCCTATCGATCTATCTAAGCGCTGCCACCTCTCGTTTGAGACTATCCTACTCTGCCTGCGCCGGCCCTAGTCCCATACATCCACTTGCGCAAAAGGGCGCCCTTGTCCGGTCCAATTGGCTTATCGTCCCGCAAGGCGCGCTTCAGACGCCGGAGCTGCTTGGCCGCCTTCCCCAAGGCCGCGTCAAATGCCTTGTAGCAATCAGGGGCAACCGCCTCGCCCGTCACGATGCTGAGGGCTCCCATCTGCATGTTCACCGTGCACCTGTAGGAGGCCCCTTAGCGGCTAAAGTACACAGCCGCGCCGCTAAGCTGGCCGAAGTACTTGCCTGCCACCCGTTGAACGCCGGTCCGGACATAGGCAGGAAGGGCCTCGCCCAGCTCCACCGTCGAGCTCTGGACGGTGACAGGGGTGTTTGTTCTGTCGAGTTTCATCGGCTCCTCCATAGGGTCAAAGGGTCACCGGTCGGGGACAGTAAGTATGACCTGACCAGTGTTCCTGGGCGGCCTGACCCTCACAGCGATAGACCGTTTAGAGTGGCTGGTGCCGCAAGGTGTCCCGGCGTGGCCTGACCCACACTCTGATCGACCAGATCCGTGTCTTTCCCCGGACCTGTCGGCCGCCCGGGAGCCTTGCGGTGAGGTTCGCCTCACCGATGCATGTGACCCAAGAAGGGCCTGACTTCCTGTCGCGTTACTGTCCTGTCCAGGCACCCGGTCTCGGTAAACCGTCGGTCCAAGGTCTGCCTAGGAGAGCCGGTATGGAAGTTCAGGAGGTTGCACCGCGTCTCGTCGTTGGTGGCGTCGACACGCATAAAGATCTTCATGTCGCCGCTGTTGTCAACGAACACGACCGTGTTCTCGGGACCCAGTGCTTTGCAACAACACGCCAAGGCTATCGGCAGATTCTCGCCTGGATGCGGTCCTTCGGACAGCTCCGGTGCATCGGCGTTGAGGCCACAGGCACCTATGGCGCCGGGCTGCTGCGCTCCATGCAGAACGCCGGTGTCGAGGTTCTCGAGGTGACGACCCCGGACAAACAGGACCGGCGCAAGCGTGGAAAGAACGATGATCTCGATGCTCAGAACGCCGCGCATGCGGCCTTTGCCGGCAAGCGCACCGTCACGCCCAAAACCCGTGACGGGATGATCGAGTCCCTCCGGGTCCTCAAAGCCTGCCGAAAGACAGCGGTCGCTGCCCGCCGTGTCGCGCTGCAGATGATCCACAACACGATCATCTGCGCACCCGATGATCTTCGGGACATCTTGCGCAAGATGACCCGCATGCAACTCGTCAGGACCTTGGCGGCCTGGCGGCCGGATCTGACAGACTATCGCAACGTCATCTCCGCCTACAGGATCAGTCTCAAGTCGTTGGGTCGCCGATACCTTGAACTGCACGATGAGATTGCTGACCTGGATGCTATGATCGGTGCCATCGTCGATGAACTCGCCCCCAACCTCGTGGCCCGGAACTCGATTGGTCACGCAGGGGCGGCCCAGCTGCTCCTCACAGCCGGCGACAATCCGAAGCGCTTACACTCTGAGGCCGGCTTTGCCGCGCTTTGCGGCGTCAGCCCGGTTCCGGCCTCGTCCGGCAAGACGACGCGCCATCGCCTCAATCGAGGGGGCGACCGAGCCGCCAACAGTGCCCTGCACATCATTGCTATCGGCAGGCTCCGGACCGACCCGCGAACCAAGGCCTACATGGCCAAGCGCATGGCTGAGGGCCATTCCAAGCTCGAGGTGATCCGGTGTCTCAAGCGCTACATCGCTCGCGAAGTGTTCACCTTAATCGGCCAGCGCCAAATGGAGATCAACCAGGCTCGCATCACCGCCTGACAAACAGAAGGGCGTCAGGGGCAGTCAGAGGCTCAGGCCTCCGCGAAGCCCGTGACGCACAATCGCTTGGCGGATCACGGCTGAAGAGCGGGCCGTGCCGCGGCGAAGCTGTAGGAAGGCCGTGCTGTCAACAGCACATCACCGACACCGGGTCACTCGCAGGAAAGGTCTCCTCCAGCGCGAGGTCGAGCCTCCTGTCGAGATCCGCCAGGTTGTCAGTGGGCGTGTCCATCACCTCGTCATGCATCGGCCTTCTCTCAACCAGCCTGGTGCTCAGGGCGGGACTGCTATGAGTTGTCCGAGTTTCAGTACGTTTCATCGTCTTCTCCATTGGTTGTGCCCATGCAGGGCAAGCATTGTGCGCGACCACGAGGCAGGGGCTGCGACCCTCAGGGCAAAGATCTCCGGGGACTCGGGGCGCCTTGCTCGTCCCGGCAGCCCTGATACGTGTCCCAGGACATCCATGCGGCAAAGCCGAGGACCGCAATGCCGTAGATGCCGAGATCCCTCCCGGACTCGATTGTCATTGCCCCAAGGCCCCCGAGCACTAGGGATACGCCGCCAAACAGGATGGCAGCCATGAGGATGGCGCGAAGGCGCGTCATCGGATTGTCCTCCCGGCTTAGGAAACGGAGCGGGGCCTTAGGATCATCCGGTCCTGAATTGAGCGGATCCCGGGCGTGTTCTCGACGGCGACCAGGATCGCCTCGCGTTCGGCCGCCGAGTCCACCAGCCCGGCAATGTCCGCGTTGCCCCGATGCACCGAGGCGTTGATGAGCTGGTGGGACGGCGTCACTGCCTTCACACGGTTCATCAGGTCCCGCAGGATGGCGTCATCCGTGTGCGGTTCCGCGAACAGGCGGGGGCGGTGGCGGGCCAGGGCTTTGATCAGATCGCTGCGGCTGACGATGCCGACGAGGATATCCCGTCGGACGACGGGAAGCCGCTTGAGGCGATGCTTCTCCATCAGGTCAGCAACGTCCGCGAGGGTCATCTGCTCGGTGGCCGTGACAACACGTGGTTTCATGACGTGCTGCGCCTTACGGCCGTGAGCCCGGACGTAGTCGGCAGCCTCCGCCTCGATATCGGTGAAGACCTTGCGCCACCAGGAGCGCCGGCGCTCGGTCCCGATCTCGGCTCGGCGAATCAGGTCACTTTCGCTCACGATACCCACAAGACGGCCATCGACGCCAACCACCGGCACCGCACTGATCCTCTTGCCGGCCAAGATATTGGCGACCTCGCTGACTGGGGTTGCCGTCGAGACGCAGACCACGTCACGCGTCATAACATCGGCAACGGTCATGGGCTGCGTCGAACTGCCGTTGGTTTGGGACGTGTCGTCGGGTGCGGCGGCCGGATGTCGAGCCTCGTGCATTTTACCGCTGCGATTGGCTCCCTGATGCGGGCTGCGGATAGCCTCCCGTCTCAAACGCCATGGCCAGAGCGTAATGGGGTCAGTACCGTTCGGGGTAGGGGAGCGGTCGAGGGGCAGCAGCAGATGAGGCGTTAGCGGCTCAGGGGTCCGATGAGATCGTGCGTTCATGTCTTCTCCTTCGCGTGGCGCGGCATGCGGGGCTCAGGACGGTCCTGACCGGGCGCAAGTCGCGATGGCCCCTTGGGACGGGGCAGGGTGTTCGAGGTTATTCAGGAAACGTCATTCCCCGAAGGGCGGGCCGCCGGATGCGGGCAGGCCGGCCTTCGGGGTTCAGTGGCCTGCTTGGAGGCACCCCGTGCGAGAGTGAGAAAACTGGCGCAATTTAGTCATCATGAGTTTAACATAAGTAGAGATTTGCGGGTTTCAAGAACCTGCGGCCACATCGCGGTCTCTGGAGCGCGAACACGGAGATATTCTAAGTAAAAACTGTCATCTCGGTTAGTCCTAAAATAATCATGAGGTCTCCCGGATCAGGAGCGCTCCAAGTCCAGGCTCGGCATGGCCCGTCACACGAAGAGCGACAGCCCGGGCGTCGTCAGGGTTGGCGCAGACGCCTCTCCGCCGCGATCGCCTGTGCGGCTCTGATCCAATGCCTGAGCCGGCCGGCATCCTGCCGATTGAACGCAGCTCGCCGCTTGAGGTCGTCGAATGAGTCGTTGGGGCGGGCACGCTCGAACAGATCCCGGGCCAACTCCTCGGCATCCGGCGGCATGATCGGGTGGTTGTGATTGAACGACAGTCGATGTGAGGAAACCGACACAACGCTCTCCTTTCCAATATGGCAGTCGGTGGCTGCTGCAGATGTGTTTTGAGAGATCCGGGAGAAGAACCCCTCAGGGGCGAATCCGGTGGACGTAGTCCCGGGCGATCTTGCTGACCTGGCTGGGGCTCAGGCCCAGCCGGCAAGCAATGGTGGCGTAGTTCAAGCCTTGCGCCTTCAGCATCATGATGTACTCGCAGCGCTTGTTGACTTCGGCCTGACGCTTGGCTCGCTCCTCGGGCGTCGAGACCCGATAGCTCAAGGATTTCTTTTTGGATTCTTTGCTCATCTCACTCAGCTGGCCCATCGTGAGTTTCCAGTCATCAAACAAGTTGGCTTTCCGTCGCCGCCGATGCCGTGCTGCGGAGCAGGCCCATAAAGCGGGCGCCGATCAGCCGTCGGAGATTTTCGATCGAATTGTTTGGAAAGCCTCAGGAGCCCCGGATCCACGCGCCCAAACGGCCGGACACGGGGTTAGTGTCCTGCGATCAGAGTTCCGGCGTAGCAGAGGCCACGGACATATGCTGAGAGCCACATCATGACAGGATCAACTTAGGTTGTCCGGCTGTTTTGTCAAATGATGCTTTCCGACGCAGCCGGTCAACTTGACATTGGCGACCCTGTAGCCGACCTTAGTTGTGTCATGAACACATTCCGCACCATTTCGACTTTGCGTGCAGGCCGCCTGAAGACGGGAGCCTGAGCCCCGGACGTCACGTCGTCCGGGGATAAGTGCTCGAAATCAGAATTCGTCCATCAATAGATGCTTTCAGCTGCATCGCGGATTGATCCGCCCGCGGACGAATTCACGTGCAACCACAAGCAAACGGTCAGCAACGGCGCGCTCGTTGGAGCGGCCGAACGGTGAAATCATGTCCATGGCCATCTTGGCAGCGATCGTCACGCTGACGATCGCACAACTCGTGTTCTGGGAGACACTCGGCGAGACGCTCGGCTTCGCGGCAACAGTGAGCGTCTTGGGCCTTTCCGCCTCGCTCTCGCTGATCCTGGCGGTCTATGTCGCGGCGACCCACACGTTCGAATCGCAACAAAGCCGATAGTCCGTTGTCGCAGCCCAATGTCGAGGACTTCCATCATGCATCGTCATGATCGCCGAACTGTCTGCAAAACATGCAAGCGCACTCTGCCGCGGGCCGCCGCACGGTGTCCCTGGTGTGCCTATGGGATCAGCGCCGAGTGCGGTGAGCACCCCACTGAGAGCTGGTGGCCATTGGTGGCCCACCCCCGTGAGCGGCCGGTCGCCCGAATTCCACAATCGTGATCCATCGAAAGGAGACAGACCAATGATGAGCAAAAATCGCAGCTCCCCAATCCGGATCAACGGGTTTCAGATCGATCTTGGAGATGCGCTGCCTCAACATGTTCAAGAGAGGCTGCTCACGACGACTGAGACGTACTTCCAGGAGTTGAAGCACGCAAGCGTCGGCTTCCGTCGCGAGGGTCAATCATATTGCTGTACGATCAATATCCAGGTCGGCAACTTTCGGATGATGATCGGTGAGGCGTCAGCACCCGATTGCTATCGGGCCTTCGACCTGGCGCTTGAAAAGGTCGCGGTGCAACTTAGACGGAGGAAGCGTCGTCTCGACGGTGCCGTCCGCGAGGAAGTCCGGGCAGGAGCCACCGCGTAACCATAAACCGTCGCGTACCAACAAGGAAGGGCCGGAGTTTCCTCCGGCCCTTTGTGCAGGCGAATAACCCAAGGGGCTATGAAAGCCGGTCAGGGCTCAGCCGCGGTGTCCTCCTCGCGTGCTTCAGGGGCACCGTTCACTCGGATGACCCGCAGCGCCCACCATTCACCGGTTGCCCCACGCCATTGCATCGACTGCCCTTCGGCTAAGCCGATCAGCGCAGAGCCGAGAGGCGACAAGACGGAGATCCTGCCGATCCCCTGATCTTCTTCGCCCGGGTAGACGAGGGTAGCCCGTCGGATCTGATCTGTGATCCCGTCCTGGAAATCAAAGACCGAATGCATGGAGATGACGTTTCCCGGAAGGTTTAAGGGACTAACGACCGTTGCCCGATCGAGCTCCGCCTCCAGCCACCGCGCTGATGGTGGCGCCCTCCGGATCCGCATGCCCGCTGAGGCAATCCGTCGAAGTCGGGCATGGATCGGCCATGGAAATGATGACGGATGCTTCTGACACAGACACTTTCTTCTCCCGAAATCGACATCAACTTCAGGCGGATCTCCCGCCCAAAGGGATTGGTAGCCAGATAGACCTCAGTGGGCCGCCTGACGCTTGGCTTGGCGTAGGGTTGATGATGGACGAGACCCCCGGCGCAGAACGCGTGCCTTGCACCCGGGCTCAGGAGCCTGAGGGGAGGTGGGCCGTTCCAACGATCGAATGGAAAGGATTCGCGAGCCTCGACATCGTAACCTCAACATAGGCTGGAACGGCAACAATTCAAGAAAGCCGCCGTTTCCAGGCCTTGGTCCGCCTTTGCAGGACGCTCTTAAGGATAGCCATCAGCGCCATCTTGAACTTACCTTTCAGGTCCGCGTTGATGTCATGTCATGAATGCACGGACGATCTTGCAGCGATTGCTCTACCGAGCAGGCCTCCTTCAAACGGGCACTTAAGCCCGTGACGGCTTCAATGCGCCGTCCGGGTCATCGCAACCACATCCTGTTTTTCGAAAGCACGAGGCGGCCTGAGGCTTATACGGCCGACAATGGCGATGGCACCTATTACGATGGCGTCTCTGATCACGCCCACACGCATTATTTCGAGTCTACGATCCCGCGATGCAAAGCACGTGATCACCCAGATGAGTCACGTTGAAGCCGCGGAAGCATGCCTCAATCCTTGCGCGGTGCAGCAGGCGGTCGCTAATCGTGGCGAGCACTCGACTTTTGGTTTTGGCCGGGGTGTTGCGATCCCGCACGCCATGATCCCAGGGCTCAAGCAACCTTTGGGCATTTTTGCCCGCCTGTGGCCAGCCCAAGACTTTGACGCGGCCGATGGTCTGTTGTCGGATCTAGCATTCCTTCTTCTGAGCCCCGACGGCGATGCCTCAACGCATTTGCGGGCGCTGGCCTGCGTGGTGCGGCGCTTGCGGAACCCCGAGGTGGCCGAATGCCTCAGGTCGGCCGATGACGCCGAGGCACTTTACACGGTGCTGACAAGTGACGCCTGGCGTGAGCCCGATGACGAACCCGAGTCCGGACATTCCGCCACACCGCGGGCGGGCGATTTGACAAACGGAGCAATGTGCACCACCTTAGACGTATTATGTTAAGCATCGCACACTATCGTCGTGGTCTGCACCGGGCAGGCAACCTCATCGCGGGCAAGTAGCCCCGAGCTCAACGCGCGTGCGCGCTCCGAGCTCGGGGCGCTCCAGGATCTCTAAACTTTCAGACATCTTGTGAGGCCGGCTGCTGACGCATCCGGGGCCGCGGTATGCTTATCAACATCTTCAAACGCACACTCCGCCTGGCGGAGAGCCATGACCCTTATCTTGCAGGTCGACACAGCGGACTGCGGATGAATGGAGCGCGTACTGAGTCCGAACGTCCCACAGCCGAATTTCTGGCGGGGATCCTCAGGTCAGCCCTCGCTCAGAACCACGCTGAAAGTAGAGGAGGCCGTGCCGTGCAGCAGTCCCCGAACGAACCGCCATTGAAACCTGCGTCACAGGATGCGGAGCAGCCGGACGGAAAGGTTGTGCGGCTGATGCCGCGGCGGCGCCCGACGACGGAGCGGGTTTCAGAGCCACCAACACACGACGACGACAATGATCCCGGCCCGTCGGCAGCCTGAACCCTGCCCTCGTGCCCAACAGAACAGGAGACCAGACATGACGAAGAGAACCAGCGGTGGGGCCAAGCCCCGCATCACCCTGACGGCACACGATCACGAGAAGCTCTCGATGCTTGCCAACGCGGCGGCCCACACCATGCCCGAGGTCGCAGCCGAACTCGCCGATGAACTCGACCGTGCGCATGTCCTTGCCGCAGGCCGCCATCCCGCCGACACCGTTTGCATGGGCTGCGAGGTCGATTTTCGCGACGACGTGACCGGGCGGGTGCAGACGGTGACCCTCGTCTACCCGAACGAGGCCGACATTTCGAAGGGGCGCATCTCGGTGCTCACGCCCATTGGGACGGCGCTGATTGGGCTCCCCGTTGGCAAGTCGATCGATTGGACCACCCGCACCGGGAACACGAAGCGACTGACGGTGCTGCAGGTCCGCGAACCAGCCGCCGCGGAGCTCCAGCCCGCCTAAACGCACATGCCCCGTGCACGCCACCCGAACGATGTCCCACGCGGCCCCCGGTCGCGTGGTCCACCTTTGTCTTGTAACCGGCAGAATTCCTGCCAGCGGAGAACTGAATGGAAAAAACCAACCGCCTCACCGTGATTGCTACCCCTGACTTGCGCCCGCCGGCGCACGGTTTTGAGGGCCGCACGTGTCATGCTCATCGGACGACACCCCTCGCGATCGTACCCACCGCCGCCAATGCGCCGGCTGATGACAGTCGCCTCGACCATTTTATTCAGCGTGATGGGCTTCTTTTTGCCGGAACGCACCTGATCGTCGATCTCTGGCACGCCTCGAACCTGGACGACCTGCCTGTCGTCGAGCAGGCGTTGCGGGATGCGGCAGACCGCGCCGGCGCGACGTTGTTGAACGTCGACCTCCACCACTTCTCGCCAAACGGCGGCATCTCCGGCGTGGCGGTTCTGGCCGAGAGCCACATCTCGATCCACACCTGGCCCGAGATCTCGTACGCGGCCGTTGATGTGTTCATGTGTGGGAACGCGCAGCCTCACAAAGCCATCGAGGTTTTGAAGGGCGTGTTCCTGCCTGGGATAGTGACGCTCGCCGAGCATAAGCGGGGAGTGATCCTATGACGTGGTTTCAGGAGAGACTGTATGATCACTACGCCCAGACGCTCTCCATCGAGAAGGTGCTTTACCATTGGCGGACCGAGTTTCAGGACGTCCTGATCTTCGAGAACGCGATCTTTGGCAAGGTGCTGGCGCTCGATGGCGTCGTGCAGCTGACGGAGCGTGATAACCACATCTACCACGAGATGATCGCCCACGTTCCGCTGATGGCGCACGGTTCCCCGCGGAACGTGCTGATCATCGGCGGTGGCGATGGCGGCACCCTGAGGGAGGTCCTGAAGCACCCGGTCAAGAGCGCCACGCTGGTCGAACTCGACGGCGAGGTGATCGACCTGTCGCGTCGTTACCTTCCTGAGGTGTCGGGCGGAGCCTTCGATGATCCGAGGGCAACCGTGCTGGTGATGGACGGAACACGCTACATCGCGGAAACGCGGGAGAAGTTCGACGTCATCATCATCGACTCGACGGACCCGATCGGACCGGGGGAGGCGTTGTTTACGGCGGCCTTCTACAGGGCCTGCCGAACCCGCCTTCGGCCTGGTGGGATGATTGCCGTCCAGAGTGGGGCTCCGTTCTTCCAGCCAAGGGAGCTGGAGAATGTGTGCGGTCGGTTAGCAGGGTCCTTTGCCGGAGTTCGGCCCTACCTGGCACCGGTCCCGACCTATGCCGGCGGCATGCTGGCGCTCGTCGCGGCCGGTGAGTCCCGCGATGCCTTGCGTCCACCCTGCAAGGTCCTGCGGGAGCGGTTTGGCCCGTTGCAAGGCCGGACGCGCTACTACACGCCGGAGGTGCACCGGGCGGCGTTCACCCTTGCCCCTTCGTTTGAGCCGTCCTCCCGGAGTGACGATCCGATGTCGGTGGGGTTCCTGCAAACAGGAACGTGAGCCCCGCGGGCGGCTGCCGATCTGGCGCCGCCCCGGGGACCCTCACCAGCGTTCGTTTTGGATCATTATGGCTCCGCCCTTGCTGCGGAGTCCGACAGGAGCACACCATGACTATTGTTCCACCGCCTATGGTGACCCCACTCCGCGAGATCAATCCGCCCAAGTGGCCGAGTCCACGCGGCTATGCGCATGCGATGGCCGGCACGGGCACCTTCGTGTTCATCGGCGGGCAAATCGCCACCGACAATGCCGGAAGGGTGACGACCTTTGGGCTGGTTCCTCAGGCCCGTCAGGCGCTGCGGAATCTCCGCACAGTCTTGGCCGAGGCGGGTGGGGCGCCTGAGCACATCGCCCAGATGACCTGGTACGTGCTCGACATCGATCACTACCGGGCGACGCTGCGGGAACTCGGTCTGGTCTACCGCGAGGTCATGGGCCGCCATTATCCGGCAATGGTGCTGGTGGAGGTGACAGGACTGGTCGAGCCGGCTGCTGTCGTGGAGATCGCCGCCACAGCCATCCTGCCGCCAGGCCGCCCGCTTCCTGCCGACGGGCCCCCGGCGAGCGAACTGAACTTCGACGCCCAGAATGCGAGTTGGCTGACGAAGGAGGCACGCAATGAATAACGTCCTGAATCTTCCCCCGATCACGGTGCCGGCCAATGATCATAGCCGCCTGATGCGGACGGCACAGGAACTGGCTGAGCAAGGCCATCCGCTCGCTGCATCGCTCCTGCAGGAACTGCACCGGGCCACTGTGTGCCCTGCGGGCGAACTCCCGGACGACGTCGTGACGCTGGACACGTTCGTGACCTACCGGATGGCCGGGGAGGAGGCGCCGGACAAGCGCATGCTGATCCACCCGGACGACCGCATGTGGCCGCCAGCCGAGCTGTCGGTCCTGACCCCGGTAGGGTTATCGCTCCTCGGGCTGCGGGCTGGCCACCGGATACCCGTAATTGGCTCCAATGGGCCGCCGGATGCGTGCGTCGAGGTCGAAGCGGTTGGGCCACGGGTGACCGGAGCCTTCGTACCCGTCAGAACCGTGCCGCCGGATGGCGCCGCCACCAGGTGGACCTGATGCGGGTTCTGCTCACGCGCCCAGTGGGGCAAGCCGAGGAGCTTGGGGCGGTTCTCTCTGCCCATGGCATTGAATGGCTTGGCGAACCGCTGCTGAGGATTGTCCCGGTCCCTTGGGATCCGGGCGTCCTGGCGGGCAAGGCGGCGCTCCTGGTCACCTCCGCCAACGCCTCGCGGGAGCTCCTCCGGGTGCCCGGTGTTCGTCGGGATCTTCCCACCTTTGCCGTCGGGCCGGCGACGGCGGAGCCGCTCCAGGCCGCGGGCTTTTCGAACGTGCAGGTCGCGGGCGGAACGGCGGTGAGCCTGATCGCTTTTGTCCGGCGGCACGCCGAACCAGGTGCCGGACGGTTTCTCCACCTCAGCGGCTTCGACATCAGCCTCGACCTCGGAGCGGGCCTCGCCCCCGCCGGTTTCACGGTCGACCGGGTGGTGGTTTACCGCGCGGTCGCGGTCGAGCGCATGAACGCAGGAGTCATGCGGGAGATCGCCCACGATAGGTTCGACGCCGCCATGTTTCTGTCCGCCCGAACGGCGGCCGTGTTCTGCAGCCTGATCATCGCAGCGGGCCTCGTGGAGGCCAGCAGTCGCATGACGGCCATCGCAATCAGCCGCAAGGTGGCGGAGGCGCTCCGGCCAGCCGGTTTCCAAAAAGTCCTGGTGGCCGCGTCCCCGAGCCTGGATGGTGTCCGCGATGCCATTCTGCGTTTGACGGCGGAGGACGCCTGACGCGCCATCGTTTTGTCGCCACTGCCCGGCCTGATGTCGGGTTCTCCCGATAGGAACGAGAGGTCCGGCCCCTGATGTTCGATGCGATGTTTCTGGCGATCCTGGTCGGGGCCGGGCTGATCGTGATCTCGGCGATCACCAGCCTTGTCGCGTTCCGGGTTGGCGCGCCGCTGCTCCTCGTCTTCCTTGTCATCGGCCTCCTGGCCGGCGAGGACGGGCCCGGAGGTCTCCAGTTCAGCGACGCCTCGGTCGCATACTTCATCGGGAGCTTGGCGCTTGCGGTGATCCTGTTCGACAGCGGCTTCAACACCCGGCTCAAGTCCCTGCGCAGCGCCGCTGCGCCCGCGCTCCTACTCGCGACTGTGGGTGTCGTCGCCACGGCCACCCTCGTCGGCGTTGCCGCCCATGTCCTGTTTGGTCTCTCGTACCTCGAAGGCTTCCTGCTTGGGTCGATCATCGGCTCGACCGATGCCGCCGCCGTGTTCTTTCTTCTGCGAGTCGGCGGCGTCACCATCCGGGACCGCGTTAGGTCGATCTTGGAGGTCGAGTCGAGCTCGAACGATCCCATCGCCATCCTGCTCACGACGGCTCTGGTCAACCTACTGGTGGCGAGCAATGGCGCAGCCGGGCTGTCATGGGAGTTCGCCTGGCAGGTGGGCGAGCAGATGGGCCTTGGATTGTTACTTGGCGCCGGCGGCGGCCTCGTCATGGCGGCTGGGATCAACAGGCTCAAGCTGGAGGCAGGCCTCTATGCGGTGGTCACCATCGGGGCTGCCCTTCTGACCTTTGCCGCCACCGGGCTGGTGGGCGGCAGCGGCTTCCTCGCCGTCTATGTCGCCGGCCTGATTGCCGGCAACGCGCCGGCGCGGGGCATGGCCGCGCTGCGGCGGTTCATGGACGGGCTCACCTGGCTCTGCCAGATCATCATGTTCCTGCTGCTTGGCCTGTTCGCGACCCCGTCGCAGTTCCCGCAAGCCGTGGTGCCCGGGATCGGCATTGCGATTGTCCTGATGTTCTTTGCCCGCCCGGTGGCGGTGTGGCTGTGCCTTCTGCCCTTCCGCCTGCGCCAGCAGGAGATCGCCTTTATCGGCTGGGTCGGCCTGCGTGGGGCGGTGTCGATCCTGCTGGCGCTTCTGCCGATCATCGGAGGACTTCCGAATGGGCAGGCCTTCTTCAACGTCACGTTTCTCGTGGTGCTGACATCGCTGGCCCTGCAGGGGTGGACCCTCAGTCCCGTTGCCCGGCGCCTTGGGGTCGTGGTCCCGCCCGCCCTCGGGCCCTTGGAGAAGATCCAGTTGGAGCTGCCGGGCACGGCGCGGCACGAGCTGGCGGTCTACCACATTGTTCCGGACAGCCCGGTCGCCCAGGGCCAGCGCCTGCCCCGGTGGGCACGTCCCTCGCTGATCATCCGGGATGGAAACTCCATGCGCCTTCACGATGCGGGGCGGATTCAGTCCGGCGACTATGTCTGCATCTTTGCGGCCCCGCGCCTGATGCCGCTGCTCGACCGGCTGTTTGCGAGCCCGGTTCCCATCCCGGCCGAGGACCCGTTGTTCTTCGGGCAGTTCACACTCGATCCGCAGCAGCCCATCGGGCTTGTCGCACGGAGTTATGACATGCCGCTGCCGCGAGATCCGGATATGCCGGTCGGCGAGTTCATCCGGCGCAGACTGGCCGGCCATGTCGAGATCGGCGACAGGGTCGGCCTCGGCGGCATCGACCTGATTGTGCGAGAGATCGACGGATCAGGACTGCCGAGAGTGGTAGGTCTCCACCTCGGCAGCGATGATGAGCCCCGGCTGAACTGGCCATTCTTTCTCAACTGGCATGATCTGAAGGCAGCCGCCCGTGCCTGGTGGCGAACGCGGCGGACTCACGCACAACCCATTGAGCCGGTATCCCCAACGCCCCCGAGAACCGAGGACAGCCGGAGTGTTTGACCCCGTGCATCAGGCTTTGCATCCGCTCAGCTGGGCCAGTGGTCCCATAGGCCCGCGGCTGTACCGAGCAGCACGAGCCCCCAGGCCACCCAGCGCATCAGGCGTTCCATCGCGGGATCTGGGACACGAGGACGGCAGGGCACTGGCTCCCGCTGGGCTCCGATCATGCTCCTGTTGGGCAGATCGCCCAAACGCGCTCTGGTCACCTCATCCTCCTGCCGCACACCTGCCGATGCGATGATGCAAGCCGGCGTCACCCGTTCGCCACGATCGCCGGCCGCTGTTCCGAGGTGACGGCCCCGGATGACCTGGGGCCGTCCCGCCGCCGATGGTGCTGTGGTTCCAGACCGGCCGTCGAACAATCACTTCCGGACCTTGCGATCGTCATGCGGACGTCGGATTCCTGAGTGGATGACCACTCGGTAGACCAGATAGCAGGCCAGGATGAGCCCGATGGAAATAAGCTCCTGATCCATCATGACAGTTCCCTCCATGGCTCAACGAAGCGCCCGTGCGGCTGGTAGAGGACGCGCAGGAGCGTCAGGCTGCGCCATCCCTTGGGTGTCCGCCACGTGATCGACTGGCCCTCGCCAAGGCCGATCAGCGCCGCACCTTCCGGCGACAGCACCGAGACCCGATCCGGCTCACCATCGTCCTCGTCGGGGTAGACGAGCGTGGCGCTCCGAACGTCCCAGGTGACGTCATCGCGGAACTCCAGCCGCGAGTGCATCGTGGCGATCGACGGCGGAATGTCACCGGGTGTCAGGATCGTCGCCCGGATCAACTCGTTGGCCAGCATCGCCGCTGCGGGGCGGTCCTGCTCGAAGCTCAAACCGAACGAGGCGAGAAACGCGAGACGATCGTAATCGCCCACCGAGATCGTCACAGGTGGGAAACACTCTTGTTTGATCATGATGTTCTCCATGGGCCTCAAGCCCAGGCAATGCCGCCAGGGGTGCGGGTGACCAGCGGACCATCGTCCAGGAACCGAAGGCCGATGCCCTCCACGAACACCTCGTGGGGCTCGCCATCGTCGTCCTGGAACGACATGCGATCACCGACCCGCAGACCCAGAAGGGCGGTCCCGAGCGGCGTTGCGACAGAGATTTCGGCGCCAGGCCAGATCAGGTCGTCGGGATGAACGAGCAGATGCGCCCGCGACCGCAGTTCGTCGTCAATGCGATAGATCACGCGGCAGTTCGTGGAGACGACGTCGTCCGGCAGTGCCGCCGGGTGGCAAATCTCTGCCCGACGCAGTTCGGTGAGCAGAAAGTCAGGCGTCCGGCGGCTGTGCTTCTGCCGGATCATCGCGGTAAACAGCAGGCGATTGTAGTCGTTGGTCGCGAGGATGATCGAGGGAAGATCGTGCTGCGCGTTCATGGAAAACCTCCTTGAGCCAGATGTCCTCCCAAGGGCGAACGCCCTCCGGCAGGGTGACTGGCAGCCATAAGAGACCGACACGGGCCGGGTGGCACATGCAGTGGCTCAATGATGATGAGACGGAGAGTTCATGACCCCGGAGCGCCGGCGACCTGAGCGGTCACGCCGGATCCCGGGGCTACCTGCCTGCTTTGAGGCAGCCCGCGTGCGCCAGAAAGCGAAGATTTTTCACGAGCTTAATCATGACACCTACAAGATAGCCCTGTTGCCTGCGAATGCAAGCCTGTGGACGATACAGGCGCCGTGCGAGGGGCGTAGGCGGCTGGCGAAGACGGCGGGGCTCCGGCTGTTCTGCATCGACGCAGCCTCCGCCAAGGTGTTGCACTCCAGAGCGGAAGCCGCCATTAAGACGCCCCAGCGGCACCCTGCCGATTTTGCAACAGTATACAGGAGCGAGATTAATTGCAAGCAGCCTCCATGCTGGACCAGGCCCTGACCCGCCTTGACGAAGCAGCCCGGCACCTCGACCTCGACGCGGACGTTCTCGAAAAACTGAAATACCCGCGTGAGACCACGAAGGTCCGTCTGATGATCCGCATGGATGACGGCTCCCGAAAATCCTTCATGGCCTGGCGCTGCCGCTATGACGACACCCGCGGCCCGACCAAGGGTGGCATTCGCTTCCATCCGGACTCGACGATGGAGGAGGTGGAGACGCTGGCCTTCTGGATGACCTTCAAATGTGCCGTGATGAACCTGCCGTATGGCGGCGGCAAGGGCGCTGTGCAGGTCGATCCCCACACCCTGTCGAAGGCCGAGCTGGAGCGCCTATCGCGTGCCTACGTGCAGGCCTTCTCGAAGATTATCGGGCCCGATCGGGACATCCCGGCGCCCGATGTCTACACCAATTCCATGATCATGGGTTGGATGGCCGACGAGTACGCCTCCATCGTGGGCGAAGCGACGCCAGCCGTGATCACGGGCAAGCCCATCGCGCTTGGCGGCTCGCTCGGGCGTGACGATGCGACGGCTCGTGGCGGCTACTATCTCGTCCAACGGTTGGCCCGGCAGCTCGGACTGGAACCGGGATCACGAGTGGCGATCCAGGGCTTCGGCAATGCCGGCCAGCATATCGCAAGGCTGCTGGCAGCCGACGGATACGTCATTGTGGCGGTCTCCGACTCGAAGGGTGCAATCCACTGTCCGTCGGGTCTCGACATCAGCAAGCTCGTCGCTGCCAAGGGGCAGGGGAGCGTCACGAGCCTCGCAGGTTCGGAGGGCGTTTCCCTCCTGCCTGCCGACGAGCTCGTTGCGGTCGACTGCGAGCTGCTCGTTCCGGCGGCCTTGGAGGACATGATCCACGAGGGGAATGCTGCCGGTGTCAAGGCTCGTGTCGTTCTTGAACTCGCCAATGGCCCGGTCACGCCCGAGGCCGACGCAATCCTGGCCACCAAGAACATCGTCGTTCTGCCGGATATTCTGGCGAACGCAGGCGGCGTCACCGTGTCGTACTTTGAGTGGGTGCAGAACCGGCAGGGCTATTACTGGCCGGTCGAGGACGTGCATGCCCGGCTGAAGACGATGATGGAGCGGGAAGGGAATGCCATCTGGGCGCTCGCCCAGGACAAAGGCATCACGCTACGCAGCGCTGCCTACGTGCATGCGCTCTCGCGGCTTGCGGGCGCCATTGAGGCACACGGCACGCAGCAGTTCTTCACGAGCTGACGTCCGGATCGACATCATCATGAAACCACCGCCCCAATGGCGGGGTGCGGGTGGTCCGCGGCGTCAGACCGATGCCGTGGTCAGCCTTCCACGCGCCCTGTCGAAGCTCGGATTCTGCTCCCGCACGCAGGCCGAAGCCCTCATCGCAGAAGGACGCGTCCGTGTTGACGGAATGATCGTTCGTGATCCGACGACCCGCGTCGATCCCGCACGCGCCCGCGTCGCCGTCGACGGCGAACGGATTGTGGCCGAACGCAAGGTTTACCTGATGCTCAACAAGCCGCGCGGCCTGGTCACGACCCGCGACGATCCGCAGGAGCGGGCCACGGTCTATGACTGCCTCGAAGGGCTCGATCTGCCGTTCGTTGTTCCCGTAGGTCGGCTCGACAAGGCAAGCGAAGGCCTGTTGCTCCTGACCAACGATACACGGTGGGCACAGCGTGTGCTCGATCCCGCGTCAAACGTCGAGAAGGTCTACCACGTCCAGATCGACCGCGTGCCGAATGAGGCCATGTTGGAGCGATTGGAGGCCGGCATGGTGCTGGACGGTGAGCGTCTTGTGGCGAGGTCGGCCCGTGTCCTCCGGACCGGTACACGCACTGCATGGCTTGAGGTCGTTCTCGGCGAGGGCCGGAACCGCCAGATCCGGCGCCTGCTCGGTGCGGTCGGGGCGAACGTGCTTCGCCTGGTCCGCATCAATGTGGGCGGCGTGCGGTTAGGGGATCTGCCAAGAGGGGCGGCCCGGCACCTCACGCCCGCCGAGAAGGCGAGGCTGAATGTTCCGGTCCACGCTGCGCCAGGCCCGCTCAGGCGTCCGCGGGGGGAGTAAGCCCCAGGTCGTTGATCTTAGCCCGGACCTCGGTGATCGGCCGCTTCAGCTTGAGGCTGATCACCGGGGCGGGCGCACCTTCCCTGATCAGGGCAATCAGCGTTTGGACGGCCTCATAGGTCCAGTGGGATTCAGTCAGGTTCACGAGCGCCTCCAGCTATGGTCCAAGCTTCCCCAAGAGGTAGGATAGAGACATCAGGAATCCAACAAGGGTCATCCTGTCCATCGACAGCGAGGAGGAGCGACATGTCCACAGCCGAGCACTTTCTTTGTGAGGCCATCGATCTGGCCCGCGAGAATGTCCGCAGGGGCGGACGGCCATTCGGTGCGGTTCTCGTAAGGGACGGCGCCGTTATCGCCACGGGTGTCAACGAGATTCACATGACGCATGACCCGACCACCCATGCCGAACTCCAGGCGATCCGCGCCGCGAGCCGGGCGCTCGGCAGCCCGCACCTCGATGGCTGTGTGGTCTATGCCAGCGGTCATCCCTGTCCGATGTGCCTTTCGGCCATGTATCTGACGGGCATCCGCGAAGTGACCTACGCCTACTCCGACGAGGACGGCGAGCCCTACGGCTTGTCGACAACGGCCATTTACGCCGAACTGGCAAAGCCGCTGGACCGGCAGTCGCTCAGGATCGTCTATGTGCCCGTCCGTCCGGAGGAGGGCGATCTTTACGAGATGTGGCGGGACACTGCTCAGACAGCACACGATGGCTCCGGCAGTTCCGCGTAGATAATCCCGTCAGGCGTTAGCCGGGCCGCGGGTGTTATCGACGCCGGTCCGATCTTGCCAGATCCGAGGATGTGGAACACCGCATGGCCCGAGGCGAGCAGATAATCGGCGATGATCCGGCGGTGGCAGCGCCACCACACCGCCTCGGCACACATGATCGCCGTGATGTTCTCGCTGCCGAGGGCGGTCAGGCGGTCGAGCCCCTCCCGGAACCGGTCCGTCAGGGCGTAGTCGGCATAGTTCCGGAAGCTCGTGTTCTCCCAGAAGCTGTTAGGGGACGGCTCGGTCTGGCGCTGCCTGCCGCGCAGGCCGCCGAGTTCGGCGATGTGCTCGTACCCAATCTGGTACTCCGCAAGGCTCCCGGGCAGGGCGTCACGGTTGAACTGCGGGTTCGTCCGGGAGCGCGGAACGGTCCGGACATCCACCACAAGCCCGACTTTCGCCTCGCGCAGGAGGTCGACGAACTCCGGAATGGTGCGGGTGGAATGCCCGATGGTGTAGAACGGGTTTGCCATTGCCGGGTCAATGCGGGCTTGGCGGTGCGGTTGCCTCCGCTAATTTGTTCTTCAGGCCCCTGATTTCCTCGAAGCGACTGGTCACGTCCCGCATAACAGCAGCCAGGCCCCACATTGCTCCCCGCCCATCCTTAAGCGGCACGATGGTGAACTCCAGCGAGATCCGTTGGCCGTCCTTGCGGATACCCGGTACCGACAGGAGGTCGCCCGCGCCGTAATGGCTCTCACCGGTTGCTATGACGTGCCGGAAGCCCTCCCAGTGGCGTGCACGCAAGCGCTCCGGGATGATGAGATCCAGCGATTGACCCAGCGCCTCACCGGCGTGGTAGCCGAAGATCCGTTCGGCCCCGGGGTTCCACACCCGGATGATCCCTTCGCGGTCGGTTGCCACGACCGCATCCGCGGCGGCAGAAAGAATGGCATCGACAACCAGTCCGGTCAGGTCCATTCAGGCCTCCTTTGCTGCCAAGATCATGTGGGGCGGACCGGGTGGAATGCCACCTCAGCACCGGAGGAGATCTGTAACCGGAACGGTCTTTCCTCCCGGACCACGTCCCAGGTTCGTTTGATCGTTCGCAGGGGGGCACCTCTGAAGGGCTGATGCACCTGACGAGCCGCTTCGGCAGGTGGAGTTCGTTTAGCTTGCAGCCGAACTTGCCCCTGATGATACCCTATTCCTGATCAGCGAGCGGAGAACCAAGATTTCAAAGGCGCGAAAGACCCTGCTGCTTCACCCGGCTTTCATGCCTGAAATCGTGTGCAGGCCCCCCAAGGCGGGGCTCACCACAGACATATCCGCAGTGGCGGAATGCACCGCATAGATTGGATAAGAAAATTGGGGCGCGTCACGGACCAAGTGCAGCCGCCCGGATGCGATATAGGGCTCAACCGCGCTCATCCTGAAATAACCGGATCCGCCGACCGCAAGAACATAGTTAAGGGCGAGCGGGCCGAGATCGATAAAGACATCCGGCACGACATCGGGAAAGTTCATGCCGTGGTGAAGCACGAAGTCCGGTCCCCAATCCATGTACACATAGTCCGTTCCGTCCTGGAGGCGTCCATCAGGGCTAGTTGTGAGGAGCACCAGCTTCTCCTCCCGCAGAAGATCGATTCTCAGTCCGGGCCGCTGCTGGGGCGCATACATGATGGCAACGTCGACAAGTCCGGACGCAACCTGGTTGATCAGGTCCTGCGGAACGTCCACATGCACATGAAGACTGATGTCAGGCATTGAACGGCGTATCCACTGAACCCAGTCCAGCAGGAGCGGCTGCCAAAGGCTGACCTCGCTGCCGACGGTCAATACTGCCCGGCGGCCGGGCGGCACCGCAACCTGATGAAGTGTACGTTGCCACAACTGAACGAACATCGGCGCATGGCGCAGGAACTGCTCGCCTGCTGGGGTCAGCGAGGCTCCGCCTTTATGGCGAACGAAAAGCTGCCGCCCAAGCTGCTGTTCCAGATTGCGAACCCGCGCGCTGACCGTGGTCTGGCTGACGTTCAGCCTCTCGGACGCACGAATGAAACTTCCAGTCGAAACGATCTCAAGGAACGTTCGGGCGAGTTCAATGTCCATAGAGAATATAACAATAAAATTGCACTCAAATGTCAATTATATTCGGTTGTCCTATGACAAGGCGTGCTTTAGAGTTACCATTCGGACCTTGAGCGTGTCACATAGACCTGATGGCAACAGGCTCGTGCCGGTTCATGGAGCCTGTCGTGAGGGCTGCGTCACGGCAGAGAAACTGTGATCGGGCCGCGCGGGCAGTCTCGCCTGGAACGCCGATCCGGGATCACGAAGCTGCCGCCGCGCCCGGGCGAAGGGGTGGCACTGGGCAGGCGTCGGGCTGTCGCTCATGCTGCACGGAGCCGTTGTCTCCATACTTTTCCTGCAGGAGGCGTTCTCGACGGCAAGCCTGAGCCTTGTGACTGGTTGCTCTGTGCGGCGGTTGCGAGTTCGGTGCTGTGGCTGCGCGAGGCCAGCAAACTTGTGGTTCGCAACGCGAGCCCAGGCCAGACGGCGCGGATCGTCTGATGGGGATAGAAGGTGGAAGGTGGCGCCCCGAAACTTGATCATACCACTAAACCTCTCCGAAACCGACAAGGCAGCCCATGGCCTGAGTGCCGGTCTCATTCCGGAAGAGTTGCCCCAGGTGCTCTGGGTTGGCTGCCATCTGCGATACGCACGCGACCTCAGAGCAAGGCAACCGCGACGGGAAATGCTATCAATGCGCCAACGATCATGCAGGTTGCGACGAGCGATGCCCTCTGGCCCGCCAGCCCACGCACTTTCGACGCCACGGCGCCTGCAGTCATGGTTTGTCCGTTGAGGCATGAACACAGCACGTAATGAGCGTCGCACTCCCAGAGGCCGAAGAAGGTGATCGCGTCGGCGAGGCTGTCGCTTTTCAGGCCTTCGGACCGCAGGACGGGATCTTCGAATGCGACGGTCAGCGCCGAGTTGTCCGCCCGCAGGATGTCGTGTTGGCGCCCGTCTTTCGTTTCAATCTCCGATAAGGTATGGATCTGCCGGTCGGGGTTTGCCTCCAGCAGCATGGCCCAACGTTTGATCCGTTCATCACGCGTCATCGGCAGCGGCGGGGTTGACCGAACCTCGGACGCGCTCCGCACTTCACTGATGGGTTGGTATTTCATGATGGCCTCCAAGCTGCCCTGCAGCAACGGTGGCAACCCTGCCAATCACGAGATCGGTGCCGCAGGAACTCCTGGAGCCAGGGTAAGTCGTCAGCTCAAGCCAGGAAAACGAATAATCTTGCGAAATCACTGCAAGAATTCAGCTCGTCAGCTTGGGTCTCATGGCTTTGCTGGCAGCAACGTAGCTAACAATAAGATTGCTTTCAAAGGCCAAATCAATTCATTTGGCGCTCGAGCATGATGGGCGCACACTTCCTCGGACTTGACGCTTGTAAGCCTGACCCTGGCCATATTCCGGCCGGTGTACAAGTCAGGCGCGGGATGAGGAGAAGCATCATGCGAACAATCCGGAGAGCCCGTGCGGTCATGTTAAGGACCACACCCGACCACGAAGTCTGGATGCACCTGGCCCTTAGCGGCAGTGCCTTCGCGTTCATTCTCTGGTTCATCCTTGCAGCCTGATAGGCTGCTGGCATCGTCCCAGTGCTGGGGCGAGCAATAGAATCCGAGGTGGGTTGCTGACAAAACAGCAGGCCTGGAGGCTGTGATGGACGATCACCGAACCAGTCGAGATATCGCCCTTGCGAGATGGGATAATGAAGGAGGAGCTCCCTCATCAAGCGCTCGACGCAGAAAACGCGGCGAGAAGGAGCCAACCTATGATCGACCAACAAGGAGCCAACCGCCGCGAGATGAGCCTGATCGATCAAGTCAATAAACCTGGCCCTCTCGTGAATAGATCTTGGGCCTCATGGCCGTGCTGCCTGTCTTTTTCAATCCAGGAAGCCGTCTCACTTCCTGATTACGGTCGAGATGGCGTGATCCGCCATAGCGCAGGCGGTGCCCGCCACGTGTGCTCCTGAGGTTTGTGATTGGTCCCACCCGGGAAATCTCGGAAAACATCCTATCCGACCGGGGCGTCCGGAGCAGGTACCGAACAATCGTGTCACATGTATCGGTCCGGACAAGCGAGGAAGCGGCTGATGATCAAGGACATCATGGTTCATCTCGATGGAAGCGCAGAGGATGAGATCCGGCTGGCATACGCAGAGATCATTGCCTCCACATGGGCCGCCCACTTGACCGCGATCTTCACCAACCGTCTGCCTGACCTTGCCGTTACGACGCCGGTGGATGGAGGTGCTGCAATGATGCAGATGCTCTCGGAATGGCAAAACCAGGCACAGCAGGAGGGGGACGCCATCTGCGGGCGGCTTGCCGAGCGGCTCGCCAGAATTGCTGAGAGAAGTGAGCTCCGTCGGATCGACGAGACGGTCGACAACATGGTCTCGGCCGTCGAAAGGCAGGCGCGATGCACCGATCTTTTCGTCACCACGCGTCCTTATCCGGAATCCGGTGGGTCGACCTGGGGGCGTCTCGCCGAAGCCGTGCTTTTCGGCAGCGGACGTGCCCTTCTGCTGCTTCCGCCCAGGTATTCCCCACGGGGCGCGGCTCAAACCGTTCTCGTCGCCTGGAACGACAGCCATACCGCGGCACGCGCCATGCGCGAAAGCCTGAGCTTCATCGAAAAGGCCACTCGCACGGTTGTTCTTGTCGTCGATCCCAAGCCCGACCCCGATCCCGCATTCTGGGTCAGGGGGTATCTTGCTCGGTACAGTACCAACGTCGGGGTCGTTTGTGCCGAGAGCCGGAACCGGCGTATCAGCCAGGTTATCGCGGACGAGGCACATCGTGTCTCTGCGGATCTGATCGTTATGGGAGGCTATGGTCATGCCCGGCTGCGGGAGCGGGTGTTCGGAGGAGCCACCTTGGAGATGCTGACAGCATCGGAGTACCCGATGCTGATGGCTCACTGATACAGCTAGGAACTCTGACATGAGCGGTGATGACTTGAACGAGAGGGCTGGGGAGTTGCTGTCAATGGCTGGACCGGCAGGGATGCTTTTTGTCCGCCCCTATATGGACCAGCATGGTCGCACCTGTGATCCTCGTGACGAGGAGACAGAGCTTCTCCAGAAGGGATACCTTGTGGCTGGGCAGAGCGACCGCGAGGTTGTTCGATATCCTCTGACGGCGAAGGCGTTGAGCTATCTCGCAGCGAGACATGTCAGACGTATGTAGGCGCACAGCACGGTCTGCTACGGGTTGGGAACCAACAGGGTTCGCCCTCACTGCCAAAGGGAGGTCGGGAGCCTTTGAGCGGGCAAAGAATGACTTTCTGCTGCGTGCCGCAGCCTGAACAGACGCGAAGATGCTTTGGAAGACATTATTACGGGGTGAGTTGCTACCGTATCAGGCGTTCTCACAGGTCATACGGCTCGTCGAGGTGAATCGATGAAGATCACCGGCCTCACCACTTTCCTTGTTCCACCACGGTGGTTGTTCCTGAAGATCGACACGGATGCGGGGATCAGCGGCTGGGGAGAGCCGGTGCTGGAAGGCCGGGCACGCACCGTGGCGGCGATGGTGGAGGAGTTGACTGACTACCTTGTCGGCAAAGACCCTTCACCTATCGAGGATCACTGGACCGTGCTGTATCGAGGCGGCTTTTACCGCGGCGGTGGCGTGCATATGAGCGCCATCGCCGGCATTGACCAGGCATTGTGGGACATCAAGGGCAAGGCCTTGGGCCAGCCAGTCCACAAGCTTCTTGGCGGTCCGGTTCGCCGGCGGATGCGGGTTTACTCCTGGATCGGCGGTGACCGGCCCGCGGACACCGCCGCGGCCGCCAAGGAGCGGGCCGCACTGGGGTTCAGCGCAGTGAAGATGAATGGAACGACCGAGCTCGACTGGATCGACAGCCATGCGCGGATCTCAGCCGCAGTCGGCCACGTGGCCGCCGTGCGCGATGCGGTCGGTCCTGATATGGGCATCGGGGTGGATTTCCACGGCCGCGTCTACCGTTCGATGGCCAAGACATTGATCCGTGAGCTGGAGCCGCTCAAGCCCATGTTCATCGAGGAGCCGGTGCTGAGCGAGAATGCCGAGGCGCTTGCCGAGATTGCGGCTGCGACTACCATTCCGATTGCACTGGGCGAGCGGCTCTATTCGCGCTGGGATTTCAAGCCAATCCTGGCTACCGGTCACGTGGACATCATCCAGCCCGATCCGTCCCACGCAGGTGGGATTACCGAAACACGCAAGATCGCTGCAATGGCCGAGGCGCATGACGTGGCGCTGGCATTGCACTGTCCGCTGGGCCCGATTGCCCTCGCGGCCAATCTGCAGCTGGATGCCGTATGCCACAACGCCGCGATCCAGGAGCAGTCGCTCGGCATCCACTACAACCAGGGCAACGACCTGCTCGACTATCTCACCAAGCCCGAGGTGTTCCGCTACGAGGACGGTTACGTGAACATCCCTGACGGCCCAGGCCTCGGAATCGAAGTCAACGAGGATTACGTGCGCGAGCGTGCCGCCGAGGGCCACCGCTGGCGCAACCCTGTCTGGCGCCATCCTGATGGAAGTTTTGCCGAATGGTGACACTGCGAGACCTGCACGGATTGGGTTATTGTTATCGCTTACTCCGGCCCCCAGCCCTCACCTCAGCCGGAGCCTCTGCTCCTCATGACCTCTCCAATCCTTCACGCATGCGGCGGTAGAACGCCCCCAGGATCACGCCTGTGGATGCTGCCTCGGTTTGCTGAACGACACCGTTATTACCTGCAGCACTTGGACGAAAAGCACCTGCCATGTCCCTCCCCATGACACAGTATCGACGCTGGTGCTTCGCAAGGCCTACCCCGCAGCCAGATTGTGTCAGTCCTACCGGTCAGCGTTGGGGCCCAGCCCCATACCCGGCACTGCTGGATGGCCAGCTTAGACCTTATTGCGTCCCCACGGGTTGCTCAACCGCGCTTCGCCCGGTGTCCTTGACGTTTTCCGTTCGAGAGCCAGATCGCGACTTTTGAGTCGCTCTGGGAGCTGGTTAGTCGCCTTGGCCGGGATCCGGTGAGAAATACTTCTCTAGCTTGTTGGAAATTCCATCAAGGGCTTCGGCATCGCTCGGAGGTGCGCGCTTGATCGTAACGTTCGGCCATGCGGCCGCATATTTTGCGTTCAGGTTGAGCCAGCTCTCCAGTCCGGGTTGTGTGTCAGCTACAATAGCTTCAGCCGGGCATTCGGGCTCGCACACACCGCAGTCGATGCACTCACCGGGGTGAATGACAAGCATATTCTCGCCCTCATAGAAACAGTCAACAGGGCAGACCTCGACGCAATCCATGTACTTACACTTAATGCAGTTATCAGTTACCACGTAAGTCATGGGGCACCCTAAAGTCACACTCGGCGGGCCGCGCCACAACCAACGCGGGGACTTTCCTAATCGATTCTGAGCGAGCCAGCGCCCCCGGAACTGCCTCGGTCAGAGCCAAGTTGATTGTTCCCGCAGAGGCCTTGCCCGTTCCCATGAACTGAGATCCAATGTCCATCCGTGATCATTCGCGCTGCAAAAGCTTTTCAACATACGATGTGAGCTTCGCAGTGCACGCTGAGTAGAGCAGTGATGGTCTGCTACGGCATTCCTTCAGTCTCCGCCCGTAGAGACTGTACCGGCGAGCGGAGGTCCTTGACTGTTTTTCTTGCAACCCCTTATGCCTTTGACCACGATACTGCCTACGTCTGTGGCCGGGTTCGCATTTCGATTTACCCGTGCACCAGTTCCGATGACTGCCAGACTAGCAATCTCCATTCATGGCCACGCTCTCGCCAAACACGCATATTCCTGTGAAGAAACACGTCCTGCTCCAGACCGATGCGAGCGTGTCCACGCATCAGCCCAACGAGGATCACCAAGTCGCCGTCTACTCGGCAATCGGTTTCTGTGAGGTCAAGATCGGTTGAGTAAGTTAGATCATGAGAGCGAACAGCAGTAAGATAGGATTGTTTATCAAAGATCTTTCCCCTGTTGCTGATATAAATGAACTTGTCATCCAGTATCAGCCCCATGGCATCGGCGTCATTGGTGCGGATGGCCTGAAGGCGGACTTGCTCCAGCTGCCTTACGGTATCAAGAGCGGTCTGATCTGGATTGCTCATTGTGGCTCCTGAATATAGTCGTTCCCCGAATCTGGCAGATGTAAGATTAGACTCTCGCTATCTTCGCTCAGCCATCACTCGCTCAAACTCGACCTCCGCCTGTACCCCTTCGAGGTCCCGGTGAACGACCGCCATCGCCAATTTCTCGTTGCCGCGTCGATACGTGATCGTGCAGTCCCTCGCGGCAAGCTGACCCTCGACGTCCACCCTGTCCCATCGTTCGGCATGACCAACGTAGCCGAGACTGAAGTCATACTGTTCAGTCCAAAAGAACGGAACGCAGTCGAAGCGTTCACGCTGTCCGAGAATGTTGCGCGCAGCGGTCTGACCCTGGCGTTCGGCCACAACCCAATGCTCGACGCGAATGTTCTCCCCCGTGAGCCGATCCGGCCAGCGCGCGATATCGCCGGCTGCGAAAATTCCTGGTGCGCTCGTTTGCAGGTACGCATCTACCGTGACGCCCCGATCGATAGCGAGTCCTGCCTTCTCCGCCAGGGCGAGGACCGGTCTGACACCGATTCCCACCACGACGAGATCGGCATTGAGCCTTGCTCCGCTGGCCAACGTGACGCATTGCTCGTCGATGGACCTCACCGTCGTCTTGAGGTGGAAGGCCACTCCGTGGCCCTCATGCAACCTGCGTACGAAGGTGCCGACCTCAGCTCCGAGCACACGTTCCATAGGGATGCTGTCCGGCGCGACCACATGGACCTCGACACCGCGTGCGCGAAGCGATGCTGCTACCTCCAACCCAATAAAGCTTGCGCCGATCACCACGGCCTGCCGTGAGCTGTGAGCCCTGGCGACGAGGGCGCGGCTGTCGGCCAATGTCCGCAGATAATGCACGTGGGGAAAGTCGACGCCCGGCACATCAAGGCGCACTGGCTCGGCACCGGTGGCGAGGAGCAGTGCGTCATACGGATAGCTGCTGCCGTCCACGAGATGCACAACGCTCGCACTCCGATCAATTAGGGCAACGCGCGCATTCAGCTTCAGATCGATACCGCGATGTTCATAGAACTCCAATGATCGCAAGAGATTAGATGCATCCGACGCGGTGCCGGCGAGAAAGCCCTTCGACAGGCTGGGCCGGTCACAAGGAACTGACTCATCGGCACTCAGCATTGTGAGGCGGCCAGAATAGCCCTCACGCCGGAGCATTTCCGCGGCCGCATTGCCCGCCGCACCGCCGCCCACGATCACGACAGATTCCGGCATGTCGGACCTAACGGGGGTTGGAGTTCCCGTAGCCCGTTCGAGCTCCTCCCTAACATAAACGACGCCGTGTTGCCGTTCGACCCGCCAACAGGAGACAGGCTTCAAGGCAGGGGCGCGTAAGGTCTCGCCGTTACGCAAGCAGAACGCAGCATGATGCCAAGGGCAGCGGACCGTGTTGCCAACGAGCAAGCCGTCCTTGAGGGGAGCTCCGTAATGTGTGCAGGCAGCGCCTATCGCGAACACCTCATCGCCACGCCGCGCCAGCAGAACAGCCTTGCCCCCGACGTGACCTGCGAGCATGCCACCGTCTTCCAGATCGTTGAATGCAACACCTTGGGCAAGATCCGGATTACTGGAGCTTGCGGGCTTGGTTTTCACTTGGTCAACCACGCTATAAGTTCCCATGATCGATCTCCCGAACTCTCGGGCGTACACCCAAAGCGCGAGCATGCACTCGGTTATCAGCGTGCAGGCACCTGTAAGAAAATTGGCGCCGCTCATCAGATTAACTTTCGTTAGGCAGGCTCTTCCTGCCCTCGGCGAAGTCCGGCGCGGGTGTCAATCGACCCAACGTGGTCTACGACAGCTGCGCATTGTACCGGATGATCACCATCGACCTGTTCACTTCAGGTGACAAACGAATTTGTTTGCCACTTTGAAGCAGTATTATTGGTGGCTATCGCGGAAGAGGTCTGAGCGGACCGCAATCCAATGTTGCCAGCTCGAGCGGTGCTGCCCTTGTTCATCTATAGAGGACGAGGGATCGCACCTCATTTGCATAGGTCGCCAGCAGTTCGAGGCCGCCGCGTGTCATTACTCGCGGACTGCATGGCCGGCACCTCGGCGGCCGTCAGCTGGCAGCACGGCGATGTGAGCATTCGGATCAGGTTCCTTGATCCGAGACGGCGACCCGGTGACGGTAGACCATCTCCCACCCGCGCCAACCTGTGTAGAGCAGGAGGAGAACGACGACGAGCGAGATGAGAAGCCCGGTCGGCAGCACGGCGGCATCGCCGGCCTCGTAGCGGCGGTACCAGTTCCACAAGGAGAGAAGGACCACGATCACGTTGCCCACCATGTGGTGCCAGGCCGCCGACAGGCTGCGGATCCGCCGGTCGCCGAGGAAATCGGTCAGGCCGGCAACGGCCGCGAGGGCTGCCATGACGAGCGCGGCGCCCAAGAGATAGAGCGAGGCCGTGCTCCAGGCGCTGTTGCCCGCGTTCCAGAAAAGCAGGTCACACACCAGGGTAGACACTAAGAACGCGACGGGGAACGGGATCAGCATCGGGTGCAGCGGGTGTCCGGCGATCTGCGCCGTGCTCTGGGGATTGCGGTCTCGTACGGTGTTCTCGGCTCTCATGGCGCTCTTCTCATTCAGCGGGAAGTTTCAAAGTGGTTCCTTTGATCGGACGGCGTCGCAGGATGAGTGAAGGCATGACCATAGGCCTCCTGCACCACGTCCTCCGCCTCGGCATCGTCGTTGAGTACGCTGCGGGCCACGCGGTAGAGCTGCCGATTGTGCCTCTTTATGATGAGCCGGACCGCGGCCCCATGCCGATTGCGGGCTTGTTCCACCAGCGCCAGATCATCGATCCCGTCCGATCCTGTTGCCGCGACCGCTAGCGTTTGCATGACTGGGCTCCTGTTGCTGCCCATTTGATGGGGCCTGCTGACAAAGGTTCCCGAACCGGCGGCTCGTCAGGAACAACACTGCACAGCATGATGGTCCGGTACTTGGAACGGCCTGCTGGGCTGGAGCGTCCGTTCACGGTGATGAGCCCTTCGATGACGGCAGCGGGCGAAGCATCTGAGATTGAGCCACCGCCTCCGGTCCCGTGCGTTTTGATGCGGAGCCTGATTGGCTCTCCAAGCTCGCACGGAGATGCCGGTGGATGGGTGGGAACACCACACCCATTACCAAACCCCAAAGCAATTGGGCCAACAGCAACCCCGCAGCGGGGTAGCCCTGCAGGATGGGTCGGTCGGGCAGCCATTGCAGCAGCGGTATCGGCCCGAGCATCCAGAGCACAAAGCCAAACGCCAGGCCGAAGAGCCAGCCGCCCCGCAGGTCGTTGGCAGCGCGCTGGAACAGCCAACCGTACAGGATCCCGCCGAGGAGCATCAGGGCAACGTAGGCGAGAGCGGCCGCGAACACCGATGTGCCGGCTGCCCGAGCAGGCGCGTCGAGTGCCTGGAACCCGGCGAGGACCGCTAACGCTGGAACAGTCGCCGTCACGCCTGCGATAGCGCCGGTCAGGAGTGGTCGCTGCGTCGGGCCGGCATCGAGGCCATGGGCTTGGAGCATCCTAAGCATGGATTCTTCTTGCCTCCCAAGTTGCGGCGTCCGCGGCCTCTTCCAGCACGGTCCCGATGGTTGGGGCCCTGGCGAGATCGGCGCCAAAGAGGCATACGAGGTGCTGGTAAGCAAGGCCGACCATCCGTGGGTCGCGGTTGAGGTCGAACAGGCCGACCGGGTTGACGTTGCCGAGCGGCTCCCGCAGGGCGATGTCCCAGTCGACCTGATCCGTGAGCGAGTACCAGGTGAAGCCGACGACCGGCACGCCAGCCTGACGGATGAGCTGCACGTTGTGCCACTGGCGCCAGAGCCAGCGCGGCCCGTCTCGTGCGTCCATGCGGTTGGTCTCGGTGTGCATCATCGGGCGCCGGTAGCGCTCGTAGTACTGGCCGGCGACGGCATACCACCCGAACAGCTCACCCAACGCCTGCGCCTGCCCCGTGCTGTCGATGAGCTTCTCGTTCCATTCGTAGTAGTCGACACCGAGAATGGCCCGCTGGCGCACGTCCTGCTGCATGAACCACGCATACTCCTCAGACGGCATGCCGTGCTGGAGGAGATAGGCGCGTGTGTTCTCGTGCACCGGACGGGCGTAGAGGAGATCCAACGGCAGAAAGCGTCGTTCGTTCTCGAAGGCGGCGATGCGGCGGATCTCGGGATCGGGGCAGCACGGCTGATAGAACTCGCCGCTCTCGCTGTTGACGAACACGGCATCGGGGCGTTCTTCTGCAATCGCCTGCATCATCAGGACGTTGGCCTTGGCGAGGTGGCGGACGGCGGTGACAAAGGCGCGCTCGTCCCGGCATTGCTCGTTCCAGAGGCCATCCAACGTGCTGAGTTTGGCGCACACATACATCTCGTTGACGGGCGTGTAGAACTGCACCCACGGATAGCGCCGGGCGAACGCCCGAGCGTAGTCGGCGAGCGCCTGCGGCACCTCGGGGTTCTGGAAGTTCTGCAGCCAGTCGGGCAGGCCGAAGTGGCACAGATCCATGATCGGAACGATGCCGATCCGCTGCATCTCGGCCGAGACGTCGTCCACGAAAGCCCAGTCATATTGCCCGGGGCCACGATGGATGAGGTGGAGGGGAGGGCCGTAACGTAAGTATCCCAGGCCGAGGTCCCGCACGAGCTGCAGGTCGGTGCGCCAGTGGCGGTAATGGCCGCAAGCCGCCATCTGGTCCATGCGCCAGCGCCCGCCCTCAAGGGTGGGATAGCTGCACTCGATGCCGGTCGCGAACATGAACCGGTGATCAGCCATCTCCGGAGCCACATTGGAGGACGGACGCGATTTGCCAAGCTGGCGGACCAGGAGTGGCGGCCGGTTCGCCGGAAAGCCAACTGGCCGGGTGTAGAGCAGGCCCAGCACCGTGCCCCAGATCAGGTGGCCGACAGCGATGGAGAGCGGTTCGTGCACGCCGCCGCTCAGCCCGAACAGCCCGGACGAAGAGAACTGGCCGCTTTGGACGAGCGGGTGCATGAGGTCGAACTGCGGATGCATGATGAAGATCGCCAGCGGCATGGGCACGAAGGCGAACACCAGGCCCTGCAGGGCAGGGCGCAGCGGCAGAACGGACCAGAAGAAGTAGGCGTAGAACACAGCCCAGATCGCGCCGACGAGCAGGTGAATCGTCATACCGGCCAGCCAGGCTTCCCATGCCGGCGCATTGGGGAGGACCAAAGTCCCGAGCGTCATGACAAGGTCAAAGAACGGTACGCCTGCCCAGATCAGCAGCCGGGCAGCGATCTCCCAAGCGATGGCTCCCGCCATGCCGGCGAAAACCGCCTTCGCGTAGGCTACCGAGCGGATCATGGTGCCCTCGTGTATGTCTGGCAGGACCTCAGTGGCTGGTCATTGGATGGGCGGGAGCCCGGAAGGTTCCCGTCGGTGCTGGATCAGCCCTTACGTGCGCCTGACGATGCCGCGGCGCATGATCTCGTCGACGGGAGGGAAGGCTTGGAGCGCGATGTCAGGGATGGGCTCCCCGCCCGCCGCCTGCGCCGACACGCTGGCAGCTGGAGGCCGCCCGGGCTGACCGACGACGATGCGTCCGACCATGCCGGCATGCTCATGCGGGACGCAGTAGAAGTCGTAGACGCCCTCTTGCGTGAGTGTGACCGAGAAGCTCTCGTTCGGCAGCAGGTAGTCCGAGTTCCAGGGTTCCGCCCCTTCAGGGATGCGCAGCGGGCGCTCGAAGATTTTCGGGTGATAGGCCGTGGCCGTGTGGGAGTTGCCGGGATCGAGATTGATCCAGCGAACCGTCTGACCCGGCTCGATGCGCAGGCCCATCGGATCGAACCAGACATGCGAGCCGTCCGCATTGCCCTTCATCCGGATCTCGACTGCATCTGCAGCGAGCAGGAGCCGGGGCAGCGCCAGACCGGCGAGGACACCCCCGCCGATCCGCAGGATGGTTCTGCGCGAGATGGTCACTTTCCGGCCACCCGTGTCTCGTCGACCTTGGGCACGTGCCACAGGACGACGTGAGCATGAGGCTTCTCGACGCCCGGATGCCCGGCGTTGAAGTAGACGTCCACATGATCGACCTTTCCGCCGGGTGCTGCGAGATCGTCGAAGCGCTTGTCCTTGTTGGTGAGATCTTCGATGGGAAGCATGTAGACTGTGCTGACGAGCCGTCCCTCGCGGTCGTAAGCCAGGAACGGCCCGGCCGGCAGTGTCTTCGGATCGACATAGAGCTGGCCGAGGCCCGGCAGGAACTCAGGCAGCTTCACGAGGTCGCTGACCTTTTTATAGGCGCCGCTTGGCGGAGCCTTTTCGACCTGATCGGCGGCCGTGGCCGGCATGGCAAATACAGCGGTGAGAGCGACGGCGGCAAAGCGGGCGAGCATGAAATCCTCCATGGGTGCGGCTGACGGCGCGGGTTACGCAACGCATTGGACGGCGGGTCCATCAAAAGGTTCCCGCCGCACGGAAGCCCTTGGGACGAACCCGATTGTGTCGAGCAGCGGGGTAGGACAAACCTTCGCGCGCTCAGAAGACGTAGGAGGCGGGCGGTACACTCGAGAGGTGATCCTCGACAGCCTTCACTCCGGATTGGTTCTCCGCAGCCAGGCGGAGCGCATGTCGTTCCTCGTCCGACTGGACGATTCCGAACAGGTGAACGACGCCATTCTCGACGACGATGTTTTTCGCCAGGAGATGCGCCCAGGGCTGGTCTCCGAGCTCCTCGTTCAGCCGCTCCCGAATGATACGGTCGGCAACGTTCATCGGCTTCGACACGTCGGTTGTTGCCAGCACCCGAAGCAGGTTGCTTCTGGTCACGATGCCGACGAGCCTCCCATCCCGCAACACGGGAACGCGCTTGATCCGATGTTGCTCCAGAGTGCGGGCCGTGTCGGCGACTGACGTGGTCTCCAGGACCGTGACCACGTCAGTCGTCATGACGTCGCTGGCTGTTCGACCGTGTGATTTGGCGTAGTGCTGAGCCAGCACCGTGGGGCCATTGAGAAACGTGTGCCACCAGGACCGGCGCCGTTCACCGGCCAATTGGGCATGCCCGATCAGATCGCCTTCGCTGACGATGCCGAGCAGCCGCCCCTCGTCCTCCACCACCGGGACCCCGCTGATATGATGGTCGCAGAGCAACTTGGCGATCTCGTGGATTGAGGTCTTGGGACTGACTGTGATGACCCCAGGCGTCATGACATCCGCGGCGGTGAGCATCCCTGCCTCCTCTGGGTGAGCGCTGACGAGGGGCTTGTGAAGGGATGCCGGCCGTCGGCGCTAGCAGCAGATGAGAGAAGGGTACGCTTGGACAGGGTATGTGACAAACGAATAGCTTTGCCACTTCAAATCACTTTTTTTGCTCCTTGGTTGTTTCTCGGCCTGCTTGGCCATGCAGAATAAGGCTCCTGAGGGCGACCGCGTCGTTGTGCCTCTCGTCGCGGGCGGAAAACACGAGAGTGATCCGGCCCTTGCGAGCCCGGGCTCGCAACTCTTCCAGCAGATCTTGGTGTTCATGCACCTCGGCGGCGTACCGGCGGCAGAACTCGTTCCATCGGCCAGGGTCGTGCCCAAACCAGCGGCGCAGCTCGCTGCTGGGTGCGATGTCCTTCATCCATTCGTCGAGAGCAAGGGCTTGCTTGGACACCGCGCGGGGCCAGAGTCGGTCAACGAGAATGCGAATGCCGTCATCGGCAGCAGGCGGCTCGTAAGCCCGCTTCAGCCGGACATTGTCGTCCGGAACCTTTGTGCTCATCGTGATGCTCCACGCGCCGATCAAAATGGGCGGTCGCCATCACCGGCCACCTGTACGGTTTACGAAGCCCCAGACCAATGACTGTCTTGAACTGTGATCGACGAGCGCCCGATTGCCTCGTGCCCGATAACCCATCATGGGGTGTCGCGCCGGGTCTGGCCTACAGATCTTCTGACAACTCGGCGATCATGATGGCGGCATGGGCGTAGGCCCCTCCGGCCCGCATCTCCGCGGCAACCCAGACCGCCTCCATCAGCTCCTGCGCGGTCGCGCCCGCCCGCTGGGCCGCCTTGGTGTGCCCCACGATGCAGTAGGGACATTGGGTGACGTGTGCGACAGCGACGGCAATCAACTGCTTTGTCTTGGCATCCAGAGCACCATCCGCGAACACCTGGCGTCCGAAGGCCTCGAACTCGGCCTGGACATGGGGCGCGAGATCCCGGCGTTTGCGGGCTGCCTCAGGAGACGGCTGCGGGTATAGTGTGGCGGTCATGGTCATTTCCTCGCGAAACGGGAGTCGGCGTCGTCGACCAAGATGGACAGGGGCGATGCCTGGCCATGAGGTGTTCCGATCTCAAGCTCCAGTTTCACCTGAACGGGGGTAAGTCGGATCTCGGACGGGTGCACCGGCGCCTTTCGGCGAGAATCCTTGTCGCTGGCGGGAGAGCCTTCGGCAGCCGCTGCCGCAGTGCCTCGGCGGCCCTTCAGGTGAAGGTTTGCCGCGTTGACGAGTTGGAAGAGATAGAAGCCGTTCCACTGAACACTTTCTTCCGCCGCTTCGTGGTTGAAGCTCAAGGGGCCGATGGCACTCTCGTTGACCCGTCCGACGAACTCCCATGGCGGACCGATGATAAACGATGGCACCGGTCGATCTTCCGGAACAGCGCAGATGAGCTCATCCCGATCCGCGCGGCAGAACAGGTTGTAGGTTCGCATGGCCAACCTCCCGTTGTCGCGACGCCCTCCAAGCGCGAGGGTGGACCAGCCGGTGGGCCTAAGATGCGACTTGGTCCCTTCGACAACATCAGCAAAGCTCGTCCCAACGAGCCTATGTGGCAAACGAATTCTTTTGAATGTTCCGAGCGGAATTTCTGCATCCTCAAGGAATGGTTTATCGGCTGAACAGCAATCCCGAGGTGATCCGGCACCCAACAAAATTGTTGCACTTATTCGGCAAGATAATTCGTTTGCGAGAACGATCCGGGTGCTGGAACGTGGTCATGTTTCGAGAGTGCCTCTTCATGCCCGACAGAGTTCACCCGCTCGCAGATCATGCGGAGAGCCACGACGTTCCTTCATTCTGGCGCCGGTGGTTCTACTCCACGAACCACAAGGACATCGGCAGCCTCTACCTGATGTTCGGCTTCACGGCCGGCATCGTCGGCGGCCTTCTGTCCATCGGAATGCGCCTGGAGCTGCAGGAGCCGGGCCTGCAGTTCTTCTCCAATCCGCAGGCCTACAACGTCTTCGTGACCGGCCACGGCCTGATCATGGTGTTCTTCGTCATCATGCCGACCTTGATCGGTGGTTTCGGCAACTGGTTCGTGCCGCTGATGATCGGGGCCCCCGACATGGCCTTCCCGCGCCTCAACAATATCTCGTTCTGGCTCATCGTCGCGGCCTTCTGCCTGATGATTCTGTCCCTGTTCTCCGAAGGTGCTCCGGGCTCACTCGGCTTCGGCGGCGGCTGGACAGCCTATCCGCCGCTCTCGACCATCGGCCATCCCGGCCCGGCCTTCGACTTCGGCATCCTGGCCCTGCACCTTGCCGGCGCCTCCTCGATCCTGGGTGCGATCAACTTCATCACGACGATCCTCAACATGCGGGCCCCGGGCATGACGCTGCACAAGATGCCGCTGTTTGCCTGGTCCATGCTGGTCACCGCCTTCCTGCTCCTGATCACCCTTCCCGTGCTTGCGGGCGCGATCACGATGCTGCTGACCGACCGCAACTTCGGCACGACCTTCTTCGAGCCGTCGGGCGGTGGCGATCCGGTGCTCTACCAGCACCTGTTCTGGTTCTTCGGCCACCCCGAAGTATACATCATGGTCCTGCCGGCCTTCGGCATCATCAGCCACATCGTCTCGACGTTCTCGAAGAAGCCGATCTTCGGCTATCTCGGCATGGCCTACGCCATGGCGGCCATCGGCGTGGTCGGGAGCGTGGTCTGGGCCCACCACATGTACACGGTCGGCCTGTCGCTGCAGACGCAGGCCTATTTCGTGTTCGCCACCATGGTCATCGCGGTGCCCACGGGCGTGAAGGTGTTTTCCTGGATCGCCACCATGTGGGGTGGCTCCATCCGGTTCACGGCAGCCATGCAGTGGGCGATCGGCTTCATCTTCGTGTTCACGGTCGGCGGCGTCACCGGCGTCGTGCTGGCGAATGCTCCCGTCGACCGCTACATGCATGACACCTACTACGTGGTGGCCCACTTCCACTACGTGCTCTCGCTCGGCGCAGTCTTTGGGATCTTCGCCGGCATCTACTACTGGTTCCCGAAGATTACCGGCTATGTGTACTCGGAGCAGGTCGGCAAGCTGCACTTCTGGATCGCGTTCATCGGCGCCAACGTGCTGTTCTTCCCGCAGCATTTCCTCGGCCTCTCGGGCATGCCGCGCCGCTACGCGGATTATCCGGATGCCTTCGCGGGCTGGAACCTGGTGTCCTCGATCGGGGCCTACATCTTCTTCATAGGCCTGTTTGTGTTCCTATATGGCGTGATTGACGCCTTCCGGCGCAAGGAACGGGCGGCGGATAACCCTTGGGGCGAGGGCGCGACAACGCTGGAATGGACCCTGTCCTCGCCGCCGCCGTTCCATCAGTTCAACACGCTGCCGAGGATCGTGGATACCCACCACTAGAGCAGAGAGGTGATGTAATATTATTCGATCAGGTACTGGGTTGTGTCCGAAACTTACCGACCGCTGATGCATTGATCGATCGGCCCCTTCGCCCGATGCCGATCACCGATGGTTCTGGAACGAGAGGAGACGCTGTGGTTGCCCTATCCAGTCCAGGGGTTTTGAGGCCACTTCACCCCCTTCACGCCATCCTTCTCGCCTTTCCGCTCCCCTTGTTCATGGGCGCACTGCTTAGCGATCTCGCTTACCGGTCGACCTTCCATGTGCAGTGGGCCAACTTCTCGTCCTGGCTCATTGCCGGCGGACTCGTTGGTGGTGGCTTCGCCCTGCTTTGGGCGCTGATCAACCTGTTTCGCCGGGGACCGGCCCGCAAGGGGCGGTTGCTCGTCTATTTCGTCGTGCTGCTGGCCATGTGGGTGCTCGGCTTCGTCAACGCCCTCGTCCACGCGAAGGACGCTTGGGCGACCATGCCAGAGAGCCTTTATCTTTCGGTGATCGCGACGCTCCTGGCCCTCGTGGCCGCCTGGATCGGCTATTCTGGCTTTGGCGCAGGAGAGGCGAAATGATCCGCTCAGCCCTCATGATCGGCACCCTGGCAGTGGCCCTCTCCGCCTGCAACGGCGAGCCCGAGCCGGTGCAATATGGCCCCGACCCGAACCTGCCCGAGCCGCAGCGTGGCCTGTTGCCCTCCATGAAGATCCCACGGCCGGCCAATTGGGGCAATGATCTCCCGAAGGTGCCCCAGGGCTACAAGATCCAAGCGATCGCCACGGACCTTAAGATCCCGCGCCAGACCCTGGTCCTGCCCAATGGCGACATCCTGGTGGCTGAAGGATCCGGCGGCTATGCGCCGACCCTGCGCCCCAAGGACCTGATCGCAGGCTTCATCAAGAGCCTCGGCAAGAGCTCGGTCAAGGGCGGCAACCGGCTGACCCTGCTGCGTGACGCCGATGGCGACGGCACCTACGAGATGCAGGGCGTCTTCGCTGACAATCTCAACGCGCCCTATGGCCTCGCGCTCGTCAACGGCGCCATCTATGTGGCCAATCAGGATGCACTGGTGCGCTTTGACTACCGCGACGGCCAAGCCCAGGCGAGCGGCCCGCCGACGAAGGTCACGGACCTGCCTGCGGTGATCAACCACCACTGGACGAAGGCGATGACCGCCAGTAGCGACGGGCGCTTCCTCTATGTGGGCATCGGCTCCAACAGCAACATCACCGAGCGCGGGATGGACGCCGAGGAGGACAGGGCGATGGTCTGGCAAATCGATGCCCAGACGGGAGCCCACAAGCCCTACGCGACCGGCCTTCGCAACCCCACGGCGCTGACCATCCAGCCGGGCACGGGCCAGCTTTGGGCCGTGGTGAACGAGCGGGACGAGATCGGCCCCAATCTCGTGCCGGACTATCTCACCTCCGTGCGGGAGGGCGCCTTCTACGGGTGGCCCTACAGCTATTGGGGTCAGAACGTCGACCCGCGGGCCCAGCCGCAGGATCCGGAGAAGGTCGCCGCCGCGATCCACCCCGATTATGGCTTGGGATCGCATGTGGCGGCGCTCGGCGTGTCCTTCTCGAACCCGGCCATGGGCGCGGACTTCGCCGACGGGGTGTTTGTGGGCGAGCACGGCAGCTGGAACCGCAGCGTGCCGGTCGGCTACCGGGTCATCTTCGTGCCGTTCCGCGACGGGAAACCCGCCGGAGAACCGATCGACTTCGTGTCCGGGTTCCTGGTCAACGACGGCAACACGCGGGGACGGCCGGTCGGGGTGACGGTGGATCCCCGCGGCGCCCTGATCGTCGCTGACGACCTGTCGAATACGATCTGGAGAGTGACGAAAAACTGATCCAAAGCTCAAAACGCTTGCGATCGGCTGCGGCGAAGATGGCAGGCGGCCGGATGGATCGGAGGGCCACATGGACAGCTTCGGAGCCGCGTCAGAATTGAAGGTGGGAGATCTCACCTATGCGATCCACCGCCTCGACGCGTTACAACAGCATGGGATCGATATCCAGCGCCTGCCTTACTCCCTTCGGATCCTGCTCGAGAACCTGCTCAGGAACGAGAACGGCTCCTCGGTGACCCGGGACGACATCGAGGCGCTTGCGGGGTGGAAACCGGGTTCGACCGACCGCACCGAGATCGCGTTTCAGCCCGCCCGCGTTCTGCTGCAGGATTTCACGGGGGTTCCCGCAATCGTCGATCTCGCGGCGATGCGCGACGCCATGGTCCGGCTCGGTGGCGATCCGTCCAAAATCAATCCGCTGCAGCCGGTGGAACTGGTGATCGACCATTCGATCCAGGCCGACGCCTTCGGGGTTCCGGAGGCCATGCGGATCAACCAGCGGCTCGACTACCGCCGCAACGGCGAGCGCTATGCCTTCCTCAAATGGGGCCAGCAAGCCTTCGAGAAGTTCCGCGTCGCGCCGCCCAACAGTGGCATCTGCCACCAGGTCAACATCGAATACCTCGCCCGTGTGGTCTTCGGGGCGGAAGAGGGCTCAAACGACCGTGGAAACAGCCGTACGCTCCCGCTGGCCTATCCGGACACGCTGGTGGGAACGGACTCGCATACGCCGATGGTGAACGGGCTCGGTGTGCTCGGCTGGGGGGTCGGCGGTATCGAGGCCGAGGCCGCGATGCTCGGCCAGCCGGTCTCCATGCTCATCCCGGAGGTGGTGGGGTTCAAGCTCACCGGTCATTTGCGCGAGGGCGTGACCGCCACCGATCTTGTCCTCACCGTGACGCAGATGCTGCGCAAGAAGGGCGTTGTCGGCAAGTTCGTGGAGTTCTACGGCCCGGGCATCGAGAACGTGCCCGTCGTGGACCGCGCCACGATCGGCAACATGTCACCTGAATACGGATCGACCTGTGCGATCTTCCCGGTCGATCACCTCACCCTCGACTATCTGCGCCTGACCGGCCGCCCGGAGGCGCAGATCGCCCTTGTCGAGGCCTACATGAAGGAGCAGGGCTTGTTCCACCACAGTGACGCGCCGGAGCCGGTGTTCAGCGACACGCTCGAGCTTGACCTAGGCGACGTCGAACCAAGCATCGCCGGTCCTGGCCGGCCGCAGGATCGCATTCCGCTGCCCCGCGTCAAGGAGGCCTTCGCGGCCTCTCTGCCATTGCTTCTCCCGCCCGAGCCACGCCGGTCGCAGAAGGGGGCGGATGCCCGCACCTCGCCAGACGAGCGCCTCAACGTCTGGGGTGAATCGGCCAGCGACGATCCTTCTTCCGGGCCGCCCACAGACGGGGCCGAAGCCCTGGACCACGGCTCCGTCGTGATCGCGGCAATCACCAGCTGCACCAACACGTCGAACCCCTCCGTCATGCTGGCGGCGGGGCTTCTCGCCAAGCGCGCGGTGGAACGCGGGCTCGATCGCCGGCCCTGGGTGAAGACCACCCTCGCACCCGGATCGCGCGTGGTCACGGCGTATTACGAGCGGGCCGGCCTCACGCCCTATCTCGAACGACTGGGCTTCAACCTCGTCGGCTACGGCTGCACCACCTGCATCGGCAATTCCGGGCCGCTTCCGGCGGAGATCTCCCAGGAGATCCACCGCAGGGGACTCGTGGTCGCGGCGGCGCTGTCGGGAAACCGCAACTTCGAGGGACGCATTCACTCGGAGGTCCGCGCGAATTACCTGATGTCCCCGCCGCTCGTCGTGGCCTTCGCGCTCGCCGGACGCATCACGATCAATCTTGAAAGCGAGCCGCTCGCGGACGATCCGCACGGAACCCCCGTCTTTCTGCGCGATCTCTGGCCGAGCCAGGACGAGATCCAGCGGACCATACGCGAGGCGACGGGTTCGGAGCTCTACCTCGAGAACTACCGCGAGATCTTCGCCGGTGACGAGGAATGGCGGGCGCTCGAGGCGCCCTCCGGGCACATCTATCATTGGGACCCACACTCCACCTACGTGCGCAGCCCGCCCTTCTTCTCGGCAATGACGCGCGAGACCCCGGCGGCAGTCCCGGAGATCAAGGGAGCGCGCGTCATTGCGGTGTTTGGCGACAGCATCACCACCGACCACATCTCGCCGGCCGGAACGATCCAGGAAAAATCCCCCGCTGGAGAGTATCTCATGACGCAGGGCGTCGCGCCCAGGGACTTCAACTCGTATGGGGCGCGGCGCGGTAATCACGAGGTGATGGTGCGGGGCACCTTCGCCAATGTGCGCATCCGCAACCAGCTCGCGCCCGGTACCGAAGGCGGATACACCAGCCATCTGCCGACTGGCGATGTCACCACCATCTATGAGGCAAGCCAGCGTTATCTGCAGGACGGTGTGCCGCTGCTTGTCCTCGCCGGAAAGGATTATGGATCCGGCTCCAGCCGGGACTGGGCCGCCAAGGGCCCATACCTGCAGGGCGTGCGCGCGGTGATCGCCGAAAGCTTCGAGCGGATTCACCGGTCGAACCTCGTCGGCATGGGTATCTTACCGCTGCAATTCGTGGACGGCGCCTCGGTTCAAAGCCTTGGCCTGACCGGACGCGAGGTGTTCGACATCACTGGGATCACCGCCGGGGTGGCGAGCGGTTTTGCACAGTCGCGCCGGCTTACCGTGCGGGCACGGCGGGAGGACGGCAGTGCGACCGAATTCGAGGTGAGCGCCCGCATCGAAACGCCGCAAGAGGTGCTCTACGTTCGCCACGGGGGCATCCTGCAATACGTTCTGCGCCAGCTCCTGGGAGAGCGCTCGGAACATGTTGCTGCGCCCGCCCCGAAGCCCCATCCGCTTCCGATCGGCGACCCTGACGGGACGGTGGACGAGGGCTCGATCCAGTCCTTCCCGGCAAGCGATCCGGCCTCGTACACCGGGAGCACGGGAGGCTAATGAGATTCCAGCCGCTCAGGCTCTGGATCAAAGCAATGCTTTGACGCCCGAGTCGCCGCGACCTTGACCGAGGAGCGGAGATGCCCTGGGAGTCGTTTCAGATCCCCATCGTTCTGATGCTGATGGCGCTGGTTCTTGTCGGCTTTGTTCGCGAGCGCCTCGCCCCAGATGTGGTTGCGATGCTGGCGTTCAGCGCCCTGATCGCGACCGGCATCCTGACCCGCGATGAGGCATTGAGCGTGTTCAGCAACAGCGGCCCGATCACGGTGGGTTGTATGTTCGTCCTCAGCGCCGCCTTGGAAAGAACGGGGGTCGTGGATCGGCTGGGCGGGATCGCCATCAAGGCGGCCGGTCGGTCGCCGCGCCTCGCGCTCATCGGGATGGGCGTCGTGGTCGTGTCGATCTCCGCGTTCATCAACAATACGCCGGTCGTGGTGATCCTGACCCCCGTGGCCATTCTCATGGCTGGAGCGCTTCAGGTGGCACCCTCCAGGCTGCTGATCCCCCTCTCGTACGCCAGCATTTTTGGCGGCACGACAACCCTGCTTGGCAGCTCGACCAACCTTCTGGTGAGCGGCGTGGCCGTCAGCCATGGGCTCCCGGCGATCTCGATGTTCGAGATCACAGCGCCGGGCATCGTCATGGCCTTGCTCGGCATCACCTACCTGGCTGTCGTCGGGCGGTGGCTGCTGCCGGATCGCGGGTCGCCCGTTATTGAGCAGCCGGAGCGGTTATTCCTGTCGGAGGTCCTCATCCCGTCAGAGTCCCCGCTCGTCGGTCGCACCCTGGCGCAAGCTGGGCTGCGGAGCGGTGAAGCTGTGCGGGTTCTTGAGGTGGTCAAGGGTGATCGATCCTTCCGATACGCCGTCGACGAAGTTGTCCTCGAGCCCGGCTCCCGGGTCGTCCTCGAAACCCATGCCGGCGGGCTGTTGGGACTGCACGAGACCGGGAGGCTGAATTTCGGCGCCCGCGATCGGCACCTCATGGAGCCGGTCCGAGAGGAACCGGGGGTGCTGATGGAGGGGGTCGTCGGCCCTCACTCCCGGATGATCGGCCATCCGATTGCCGACCTGAACCTCCGGCTGTATGGCGTCTACATTCTCGCCGTCCACCGTCGGGGCGCTGAGCTCCACGGCAACTTCGACGAGTTGACGCTCGCCTCCGGAGACATCCTTCTGTTGGAGGGGACGATGGACGGCCTGCGGCGCCTCTTCGACCGCGGAGAGCTGGTCAACCTGACGGAGCCGAGCGACCGTCCGCTGCGCCCGGACAAGGCTCCGGTCGCCATCAGTGCAGTGGCGGCGGTCGCGGCTCTCGGCGCGTTCGACGTCTTGCCGATTGAGATGCTGGCGCTCATCGGCGCGACCGCGGTGGTGGCGCTTGGCTGCCTGAGGCCCGATGAGGCGTACGAGGCCATCCAGTGGCGCATCCTCTTCCTCATCTTCGGCATGCTCGGGCTCGGCATCGCATTCGAGAAGACGGGAGCCGCGGACGTGCTGGTTCGGGAAGTCGCGACCGTGGCCTCCGGATTGAGCCCCGTCGCCATTCTCGCCCTTCTTTACCTGTTCACCTCGATTCTGACAGAGTTCATGAGCAACAACGCGACGGCTCTCCTGGTCACGCCCATCGCAATCGCCCTGGCCGAGCAACTCGGAGTCGATCCACGGCCATTCGTCATGGCGGTGGTTTTTGCGGCGAGCGCCAGCTTCGCGACGCCAATCGGGTATCAGACCAACACGTTTGTCTACGGTGCGGGCGGCTACAAGTTCACGGACTTCCTCCGCATCGGCGTTCCCCTGAGCGTGATCATGTGGATTGCGGCCTGCATCCTGATTCCGTTGTTTTGGCCTCTGACGCCATAGGCTCTATTTCCCTTGAGAGGTCGGCTCTTCCGGCCACAGGCTCCCCGGGCGCTTCCAGACCAGGAGATGAGCGGATGCAAATTCTCGCAGCGACCGATTTCTCGACCCGATCATACCGGGCATTGCGGCGAGCCGGCTTGCTGGCAAAGGCTTGCGGCGCCGAGCTCTCCCTCGTCCATGTCGTCGACGACGACCAGCCGCCGGATCTGGCCGCGATCGAGACACGCGAGGCCGAACGCATCCTCGCCGAGCAGATCGGTGCAACGGCCGAGCTTCAGAGCCTCCGATGCCGTCCGATGGTGGTTGCCGGCGATCCATTCGACGGGATCCTGCGAACGGCGACGACGCTTCAGGCAGACCTGATCGTTATGGGGGCGCACCGCAAGCAGCTTCTTCGGGATGTCTTCATTGGGACGACGATCGAGCGCGTGATCCGGAGCGGACCTCACCCGGTTCTGATGGTCAACGACGAGGTGGAGAGGCCCTACCGAACGGCCCTGGCGGCCGTCGACCTGTCGGAGCCGTCCGCAACTGCCATCAAAACCAGCATGACCCTGGGATTACTCGGGACCCTCAGGCTCACGCTGGTCCATGCGTTCTTCCCGCTGGCAAAGGGTAAACTGTCCTATGCCGGGGTCAGCCAGGACAACATCGATGAGTACGTTGTGGGCGAACGGCTCCGAGCGACCCAGGAGCTGATCACGTTCCTGGACGCGAATGGCCTCAGCGATGTCGGGCAGTCCAAGCACATTGAGGAAGGCGCTCCGTTCGAGGTGATTTCCAGCACCGTGAAGCGGTTGAGCCCCGACCTTCTTGTGATCGGGACGCATGGGCGATCCGGTATCGCCAAAATGTTCCTGGGGAGCGTGGCCGAAGAAGTGTTGCGATCGCTCGACGTCGATATCCTCACCGTCCCGCCCACCCGGTGATGAGCGGGGCAGGGACGAGAAGGGGAGAGCAAGAACGGAACCGCCACAGTCGCGACTTGGCAGGGAACCTGACCATAGCGTCTGTTGGTCGAAAGCGGGCCAAATGATCGTCAAGAAATCAAGGACGCGCTAGAAAGATCATGCGTATCCACCGCCCTTAAAGGGTGGGACCGACAAGAGAACATCGATCAGAACGAAGTTGAGCAATGATCACCAATTGTTGTGATAGCATGAGTTAAGGAATATTGTTATGTTCGATGCCCGCGACATGGCCGAAAGTTCTGATAACTCAAATAATGGTGCCTATAAAGTATTGACTGATAGTTTTTTGTATCTATATTGAAACTGTCATGATTACGTCGCGTCAAATTTCTCGCCTCTATGGAGGCTGCCTCTTCGCAGGCCGCTGATCCCGAGATCGGCCGGGCGCCTTGCGCCGCCGTCGTTCGGGTCATGACAGACTTTTCCAACATTCACATTCAACACGCCTGATCACGGGCGAGCGCCGCCGTTTGCTCCCATTCGGCCCGCTCTCAGGCCCTGATCGGCATTGCATAGGAGGAACTTATGCACACCCACATGCCATTGCCGCAGATCACCATCGCGACGGACGACTACAACCGCCTCATCTCGGCTACCGCCCTGAAGCGCCGCCACCGCGGACCGCACCACGACTTCCTGATGTCGGAGTTGCGGCGGGCGTCGCTCTGCCATCCCGACGCGTTGCCTGACGATGTGGTCTCGACCAACGCGAAGATCACGTACCGGATCAACGGCCGCGGCACGCCGATGTCACACGTTCTGGTCTATCCAGAGGACCTGCTCTGGCCGGGCGCGGAACTGTCTGTCTTGACGCCCTTGGGCACAGCCCTCCTCGGTCTGCGGGTAGGCGACCGCATGCCGTTCCGGACGGGCCCGAACGGGCCCGTGCACGAGGTCGTGGTGGAGGATGTTCAGTTCAGGCTTCTGCCGGATGAAGAGGAGCCTACCCGAACGACCGCCGATCAATCAGGTAACGAGCACGACAACTCGCGGGACGACCTGGAGCGCCGGCTTGATGATGCCCTGATGGAGACGTTTCCGGCCAGCGACCCGATCTCGGTCATCATCTGCCGGCGGTCCTGACACGAAGAACCAACACAATCGCCGCCTTCGTGCGGCGGGACGCAGTGATATCTTGGAGGAGACAATGGAACAGGTGAACCGACCTCTCATCGCCATCTCTGCGATCGATTATGACCGGCTGTCGTGGATCGCGAACGCGGGTGTTCAAAGCCAACGCTACAAGGCCGCTGGAATGCTGACGGACGAACTCGGGCGCGCGGAAATCGTGGCTCCCGAGGCCATCCGGCCGGACGTCGTCACCATGCATTCGGAAGTCGAATACCAGGACGACGTGACCGGTCAGATCCGCCGCATCACCCTGGTGTATCCGGATGAGGAGGATCTGGATGCGGACCAGGTTTCGGTCCTGACCTACATCGGTGCGGCGCTCATCGGCCTGCGGGAGGGACAGTCGATCGAGTGGCAGGGTCCAATAGGCGGATGGCGTGGGCTGACCGTGCCGCGGGTGCACTTCCAGCCCGAGCGCATGGCCGGCCTCAGCGCCTGAGATCCGCAACAGCCACAGAAGCACGCTGAAAGCAGGACTGGAGACTACAATGAAGACTGAAAGAAAAATCGTCTCAACCAAGAAATCAAAGGCGTTTGGGCCGACGGATTCGAAGGTGGTCGCGGTGCCTGTGTGGGCCCCGCAACCAAACCCGCTGACCCCTGCGGAAATTCGCAAGCTCGTCATCGACCAGATCGGATGATGACGATCTGCCTGCGGCTCGACTCCATGAGCCGGCATGCTTTGGCAACGGCGATCCTATCTAAGATCGCTGGAACTTCCCCTTGGATGGGGCAGTTCATGCGGTTGTGCAGGACTTTCGTGGAGAGAAGGTATGCGGAAAAGTCCCGCACTGGTGATCACGGGAGTTCTCCTTCTGCTCATGGGACACGCACCTGCTCCGTGCGCCGGCGCACCCTAAGCTATGGAAATCCTTCCCGAGGACTGGCTCGGTATTGTTGCGCCCGACACGCCGCTTCTGGAGCTCGTTGGGCGAGGATCCGTTTTGTATTTCGTGATCCTGGTCATCACGCGCCTGATGCCGCGACGGGCCGGCGGCGAGCTGGCGATGATGGACCTGATCTTCGTCCTCCTGATCGCGGAGGCGGCCGCCCACGCCTTGGGGGAATACAGCTCCGTCGCCGACGGGATCGTCATGATCGCCACGTTGATGGGCTGGAACTACCTCATCAATGCTCTCAGCTATCGCGTGCCCTTCATCGAGCGGCTGGTTTCCTCGTCGCCCCTGCAAGTGATCCAGGATGGCAAGCTTCTTCGGCGCAACATGCGCCGTGAGTTCCTAACGGAGGACGAGCTTATGACCCGCCTCCGCGAGGAAGGCATTGACGATGTTAGAGAGGTAAAATCCGCCCACATCGAAGGGGACGGCAAAATCTCAGTCGTGCCGAGAAGGAAGTGAAAAGGATGCTCGCGGTCGTTCAGGTTCCTCCTCGGTGCGGAGCCGTGCTCGAAAGAAGTCGAAGATGACCCGCAGCGCCGCCAGGGTAGGGACGACTTACGTTAGAGGAGCGTGCCTCGCAGGATAAAAATCGCGATGCTGAAGTAAATCACGATGCCCATGACGTCGACGAGGGTCGCGACAAACGGAGCGGAGGAGGTCGCTGGATCGAGCCTGATGGCCTGCATCAGGAAGGGGAGCAGCGAGCCGACAAGGGAACCAAACGTCACGATTCCGACCAGGGCTGCACCGACGGTGAGCGCCACGAGCGGCCAATGCTCGCCGTAGTCGTAGAAGCCCGCAACCTGCCACAAGGCGATCCGGCCCATGCCGATGAGGCCGAGCAGCGCCCCGAGAATGAGGCCCGTCGGCAACTCGCGCAGGGCGACGCGCCACCAGTCGGGCAGCCGCAATGCCTGGACCGCCAGCGCGCGAATGATCAGCGAGGTGGCCTGTGACCCGGAATTGCCTCCGGAGCTCATGATCAGAGGAATGAACAACGTCAGGACAACAGCCCTGGCGAGGTCGGCCTCATAGTACTGCATGGCGCTGGCGGTCAGCATCTCACCGAGAAAGAGAGCGATGAGCCAGCCCCCGCGTTTTCGGATCATCTCGGCAAACCCGATATCCAGGTACGGCTGTGGCATGGCCTGCATGCCACCGAGCTTCTGCACGTCCTCGGTGCCCTCTGCGATCATGGCGTCGATGACGTCGTCGACGGTCATGATGCCGAGCACGTGGCCGGCCTCATCCACGACGGGGATCGCGATCAAGTTGTATTTGGCAATAAGGCAGGCCACATCCTCGCGGTCCATCATCGGATCGGCCACGATCGGGCTGCGAGCGGGGGCGACGGAGAGGATCGGGGCCTGCGGCTCGCCGGCGATCAGCTCGCGCAGGCTCGCGACCCGCAGCAGCTTCTCGGTGTCAGGATCCAGAACATAGGTGGCGTAGACCGTCTCGCGGGTCGGCTCCACCGCGCGGATGTGCTGAAGCGTTTCTTCAACGGTGAAGGTTGCGGGGACGCTCACGAACGCGCTCGTCATCAGGCTGCCTGCCGTATCCGGTGGGTAGGCCAGGAGTTGCTCGAGCAAAGCCTTGGCCGCCGGGTCAAGCTGATCCAGCCAGTGCAGGCGTGCCGACGCCTCCAGGACACGCAGGATCGCGGCGGCGCGGTCGGCCGATAGGGCTTGGAGCAGCGCCACAGCCTTCGGGGCGGGCAGCGATTTGACGAGCTCAGCCGAGGCACGCAGCTGTGGCTCATCGAGGATCTCCGCCGCCTGCTCGAGGGGCAGGTGAGCCAGAATGCGGGATGCGACCGGCAGCGGCGTCCGATTCAAGGTCTCGACGATGTCGGCCACGTGTTGCAGCTCCATGTCGGCCGCAAGGGCCGCAGGATCGGCCTCGCGCGTCGTGCCGATGTTAGCCATGACCTGCTCCCATTCGTCTGCTTCACCGCCCGCCCTGAGGGCACTCTGGCTGACGGACGTGTCCCGGTCATCAGGGCATGCGCAGGATCGTGGGCTGGCCCCCAGTGCCGCCGACGATTGTAATCCTGAATTGGTACAGGCCGGCACCGCCAGAATGGTTCAGCGAAGAAGAGGGGGGCGTGGCCGCCCATAGTGCTTGGCTGGATGGGTCAAGGCAGAGCGAGAGGCACCTGGCACGCGAGAGATCATGGGTCCGGCTGGCCGACGATTTCATTCAGCAATTCCTGACGCCGCGCCCTTCCGATGATCCAACGATGAAATTCCCGAGCCCCGTTCTTGCTGAACACGGGGCCGTTCCAGGCGAGGAAGTAAGGGGAGGACAGCCGGAGTTTATGGGAGAAGGGAGCGACAAGACGTCCAACGCGGAGATCCTCGGCAACCATTGCACACTGACCCAAGGTGAAGCCGCGCCCCTCTATAGCCGCCTCGATAGCCACGCTGGACAGGGAGAACACGAACGAATGGCGCAGGCTGCTGCAATCGATGCCGAACTGCTGCAGCCAGTCCCGCCACGTCGGCGGCGATGGGAACTGAGGTTGCCAATCGATGCTCAAAAGAGGATAGGCTAGGAGATCCGCCGGAGCCTTCAGCGGCGGGCCGGACTCCAGCAGTTTCGGGCTGCAGACCGGAATGACGCTGTCGGTGAACAGCATGACCGAGCTGTCGTAATTCCTCACCCGATCCCCGTAGGTGACGCGGAAATCCGTACAATCGTCTTCCAGCCGGGGTTCGAGGTGAGTTCCCTCGAGGTGAATGCTCAGGTCTGGATGATCATGCTGCCATTCAAAAATAAGGGTCGCCAACCATTTGCTGGTCAGCGAAGGCAGGGCACTGATGACCAGCCCGCTCGACCAGCGGGCCCGTTCGATCTCGGCCTGGGCCCGGCGGAACTCCTCGAAACCTTTCGTTATAGTATTATGATACCGCTTCCCGATGTCGGTCAGCGCCAGACTGGTGGTGCTCCGAACGATCAGTTGGAGACCGAGCCTTTCCTCCAGGAGCCGGATGTGCTGGCTGATCGCGCCGGGAGACACGCTCAACTCGCGTGACGCTTTGGTCATGCTCCCGCAACGGCCGACAGCCTCGAAAGCCTGGAGCGCGCGAAGAGGGGGCAAGTCAGCCATTCCACAATCCGATCAGAGTGCCGACCGGCACGATACGCTCCAGATTAGTATTTAGTTTTTCTAAAAACAATCGCAGTGGACACGCAATTGTTGACAGGTCCTCGCACGTTCATTCTCCGTGATGCAGCAAGGGTTCAGCGCAAAGGGATGACCGGTGATGTTTCTTAAGAATTCCTGGTACGTGGCCGCCTGGGATCATGAGGTCACCCGCTCTCTGCAGCAGGTCGAGATGCTTGGCGAGAAGATCGTTCTCTACCGCAAGGAGAACGGGGAGCCGGTCGCGCTCGAGGATGCCTGCCCCCACCGGAAGCTTCCGCTCTCGATGGGGCGCCTGAAAGGCGATCAGGTCGAGTGCGGGTATCACGGGCTCACCTTCGATGGCACCGGCACCTGCACCCGGGTGCCGGGCGCGGAGCGTGTCCCTCACGTTGCCCGGGTCCGCAGCTACCCGATTGTCGAGCGCTACGGCTTGCTCTGGGTTTGGATGGGCCGGCCGGAGCTCGCGGATCCGGCGACAATCTTCCAGGTCGACCATTGGGGCGATCCCGCCTGGGGGGTGAACCGCGGCGACTCCATGGTCATCAACTGCCACTATCTCTACATGACTGACAATCTTCTGGATCCGTCCCATGTCGCCTGGGTCCACCAGTCATCGTTCGGAAGCTCCGCCTGCGAGGAGACACCACTCCAGACGGAAGTGACCAATGACGGCGTGATCGTCTCCCGTTGGATGATGGATGTCGAGGTCGCCCCCTTTTACGCCAAGTTCGTCAAGTTCAAAGGCAACTGCGACCGCAAGCAGCATTATGAGGTCAGACACCCGAGCAACGCCATCATCAGGGCAATCTTCACGCCGGCGGGGACGGGTGGCCCCGATGGGCCGCTGCACGACGACGTGTTCCTGATGGACTCGTACAACTTCATGACCCCGGTCGACGAGAATCGGACGCGGTACTTCTGGTTCCAGATGCGAAACTTCGACGCCGACAACGAGGAAACGTCACGGGCGTTCGCCGAGTCGGTGCGTGGCGCTTTCGAGGAGGATCGGGCCGTGTTGACCGCCGTTCACGAAGGCATGACGAACAAACGGACCCCCAACCTCGATCTCAAGATCGATGCAGGGCCGCTGCGCTTCCGCAAGCGCCTCGATCAGCTCATCAATGCCGAGGCGGAGCAACCCATGGCTGCTGAGTAAATCCACCAGCGTCCTGGCCACGGCGGGCGCACGCGCGCTTTCCGTGGTCACTCGGCCTGATCGTTCCTCCGCACCTGACTGATCCGATGATTCCTGACCCGGCAGAAACGTCCTTTTCCAATTACAAAATCGTTGCCAAACGCCGCGAAAGCGAAACGATCATGTCGCTTGAACTCGCGCCTGCGTGCGGGTCGGCGATCAGACCGTTCATCCCGGGTCAGTTCATCATCGTGCGCCTACCCGACCCAGACGGCGCCGGGACCCTGCTTCGTCATTACAGCATCTCCAGCAGCCCCAGCCTCACGCAAAGCCTCCGGATCAGCGTCAAGCGTGAGATGCCGCCGCCGCATCTGCCGGACGTTCCTGAGGGAGCAGGATCCAGCTATCTTCACAAGGCAGAAGTCGGAACGGTCCTGTCGGTCCATGGACCCCGTGGCGAATTCTGCCTCGACCGCACGAGCCCTCGGCCGGTGCTCCTGCTGAGCGGGGGCGTCGGCCTGACGCCTCTGGTCAGCATGCTGGACGAGCTTGCACATGGCACCGAGAGACGCGTGTTCTTCGTTCATGCCTGCGAAAACGGCAGGGTTCACGCTCTTCGGGACGAGGTGCTCACCTTCGCGTCGAGCCGCCCGGGGATTACAACCCACTTCTGCTATCGCGTGCCAACAGACGCGGATGAGGACGCCCGGGTGTACGACAGCAAGGGGCTAATCACGAGGGAAACGCTCCAGACACTCCTTCCGCTGGACGACTATGACATCTACCTGTGCGGCCCAACCGGGTTCATGCAGGCGAACTACGCTCTGCTGCGGAGTCTCGGCATTCCAAAGCACCGTATTCACTATGAGTTCTTCGGGCCCGCCACAGTTCTGGTCACCGACGATGAACGTCCGGTCACAGCCAAAACCATCATCCGCGAGGCTCCGCCCCTTCCGACGCTTGGGCCCGTTGGGCAGGATGATCATGCCGGAGTGACCGTCAGCTTCAACGGTTCTGCCGCACCCATACCGTGGCCGGACGACGCACGTTCCCTCCTGGACCTTGCGGAATCCGTGGGGCTTGAGCCGCCTTTCAGTTGCCGCGCCGGCGTCTGCAGTACGTGCACGAGCCGCCTTATCAGCGGGGAGGTCGAGTACTTCGAAGAACCGTTAACTCACCCTGGGCCGGGAGAGCTTCTGCTATGCTGCTCCAGACCGAGAACGTCCGTCACAATCGCTTTTCCTGGACGGAACTGATCGGCCGCCCGGGTCGCCCGTCATCGAGGTCTGGATTTTCTGCAATCGGTAGATCTATCACCGACCAGGTTCAGCCATTTGACATTCGGGCTGAAGTGAATCATGAACCAGCCATCATGCTGAGCTTTGCAACCTTTCGTCGTGGCCTGCACCGAGCAGGGAATCTGATCGCGGGCAATTAGCCCCGAGCTCAACACGCCGTTGCATCCCGAGCTCGGGGGCCAAAGATAACCTGATCCTCCTGCCTGTCCGGCACCATCGGTCGCCGAGGTGGCCGTCTGCGTCCCACGACCGAGCTGACGGTCGATTCAAGAGCGCCCGGTGCTGCAGCAGCCTTAAACGAGGGATCCGGTGGCGTCTGCCGAAATTGCAATCCCAACAAACCATGCCCGGACGTCCAGACACAGCTCTCCCGGGTGAAATCCTCTTGCCGCCTCCAACGAGGCTGCACTCATTGCGAATGGATCCATCTGAAATGACGAACAACACTTGGCCGGTTCACGGTCGCATCACCGGCCCGATCGTGATGATCGGCTTTGGCTCGATCGGAAAAGGCATGCTGCCCCTGATCGAGCGGCATTTCGAGTTCGACAAGAACCGCGTCACGGTCATCGATCCCAACGACAAGGACCGTAGCATGCTCGACGTGCGTGGCATTGCCTTCGTCAACAAGGCGCTGGCGCCCGAGAACTACCGCGACATCCTCACGCCGCTCCTGACGGAAGGCGGTGGGCAGGGCTTCTGCGTGAACCTGTCGGTGGACACCTCCTCGCGGGACATCATGGAGTTGTGCCGCGAGATCGGTGCCCTCTACATCGACACTGTGGCCGAGCCCTGGGCCGGCTTCTATTTCGACAAAAACGCTGGCCCCGAGGCCCGCACCAACTACGCCTTGCGTGAGATCATCCTCGACGCCCGGCGCCGGAGCCCTGGCGGCCCCACCGCAGTGAACTGCTGCGGCGCCAATCCCGGCATGGTGTCCTGGCTCGTGAAGCAGGCCCTGCTCAATCTCGCCAATGACATGAAGATCGAGCACGAGGTGCCAAAATCCCGCGAGGGCTGGGCAGGTCTGATGAGCCGCGTCGGTGTCAAGGGGATTCACATCGCTGAGCGTGACACCCAGCGTGCCGAGAAGCCCAAGCCCATGGGCGTGTTCGTGAACACCTGGTCCGTGGAGGGCTTCGTGTCGGAAGGCCTGCAGCCGGCCGAGCTCGGTTGGGGTACACATGAGACCTGGATGCCGGAGAACGGCCGCTCCCATGACAAGGGCTGCGGTGCCGCGATCTACCTGCTCCAGCCCGGCGCCAACACCCGCGTCCGCTCCTGGACGCCGACGGCTCAGGCCCAGCACGCCTTCCTGGTGACGCACAACGAGGCGATCTCGATTTCCGACTACTTCACGGTCCGTGAGGGGGAGACGGTCGTGTACCGACCGACCTGCCACTATGCGTACCACCCGCCCAACGACGCCGTGCTTTCGCTGCACGAGATGTTCGGAAAGGCCGGCCAAGCGCAGGATACATTCCACATCCTCACCGAGGACGAGATTGTCGACGGCGTCGATGAACTCGGCGTGCTGCTCTACGGCCATGCCAGGAACGCTTACTGGTACGGCTCGCAGCTCTCCATCGAGGAGACCCGCAAGCTCGCGCCCTACCAGAACGCCACCGGCCTTCAGGTAACCTCCGCCGTGCTCGCCGGCATGGTGTGGGCGCTGGAAAACCCGAATGCGGGCATCGTGGAAGCCGACGACATCGACTTCCGCCGCTGCCTTGAGGTGCAGATGCCCTATCTCGGCCCGGTCGTCGGGGTCTACACGGATTGGACCCCGCTTACCGACCGTCCGGGCTTCTTCCCGGAGGACATCGACGCCTCCGATCCGTGGCAGTTCCGGAACGTCCTGGTTTCCTGACAGCCGCAACGCCACCCGGCCAAGGCGTGATATGCCCAGCAACCGGCATTGTCGGTTGCCGGGCATATCGTCATGGGAACGGACTCGTCGAAAGGCTTTGGGTGGCGCGGGAGCGAAATTCCCGCTAACACACCTCATGAGACAGGCACTCCTCGTGATCGACGTCCAACCCTGCTTCCATCCGCCCGAGTGGCAGGTGGAAGGGATTGCCCGGCTCGTTCGAACCATGCACTCGGTGGCGACGGTCGAGAGGCACGACGAGTCGGTGACGCCGTTCGAGCGGCAGCTTGGATGGAAGCCCGCACCCGCCGACGACCCGATGGTCCAAACCCACAAGGTGTTCGTCAAGCATGGCTATCTCCCGCCACCCGAGCTCATCGGCTATCTCAAATCCATGAAGTTCGAGCGCGTCCTGGTCTGCGGCATCCAGGCCGAGACCTGCTGCCTTGCGGCCGGCTTCATGCTGTTCGACGCCGGACTTCATCCAACGATGCTGAAGTGGCTGACCGTTGGTTCGTCCCTGGACCGATCGGCCAACCTGGGCGCGAAGCTGTGGAAGCACCATTTCGGTGCCGCCAGCGTGCTCAACAGCGCCGAAGAGTTGCAGAGCGGCCTGCGATGAGCCTCCGGCGTCGCCCAGGCACCGCCATTTTCGTTACCGGAGCGTCTTGTCGGAACCGGTCACGGAAATCCAGTTGTTGTTCCGCTAGCGGTAGTAGAAGTGGAGCGCCCACGCCAGAAGGGCGACACCGATCGCCAGACCGGCGTGCCATCGCACCGCCGTTCTGACGTCCTCCGCAGTTGTCCGGGGTCGTCGTCGCAAAGCTCGGGGGAGTGGCCGGTAGAGGATCCGGTACATCGGTTTCATGGCAGGTTTCCAGGGGGTCGAGAGGACGCAGGCAGGCCGTGCCAGACCTAGGCGTTCGTTTGCGGAACGACGGTGATGCCGCCGCTGACCTCGACGATGGCGTACTTGATCTGCTCCAGCCGCTCGATGCCGTGCATGCGGCGCGCGGCTTCCATCACATCGTCCCGGCTCACGCGGGCCGTGCTCATGCGCTCCTGCATGAGCCGGCCATGCTCGACGATGATTGTCGGCACGCCGTCCATGAGCTTCTCCATGGTCTTGGAGCGGCTCTTGATCAGCGGCATGGCGATGTTGATGAACAGCAGCGTGATGATCACGAGGGCTGCATGGACGACCGACGGATCGTCGCCGAGCAGCACCGGCTCGGTCGCTTCGCCGATGATCAGCAGGAGGACGAAGTCGAACGTCGTCATCTCCGACAGCGTGCGCCGTCCGGCGATGCGGAACACGATCAGCAGGAAGAAATAGATGAAGGCGGCTCTGAGCACCGAATCCATGATCTGTGGCTCCAGGGCTTAAGGATAGACGAACTGAGTGAAGCGGGCCGGCTCGCGTCCGACGAGGCCGATCTCGGCCGTGTGGGAGCCGGTCTCCCGCAGCTTCAGCGCGAAGCGGATTGTGGCCGGCTGACCCGCCTGCGCCACCGGGACGACGTACTCGACGTCTGATCCAGCACTCCTGGCCTCCTGGGGTCCAGGCACGATACCCTTCACCTCGACGGCCTCCAGAAAACCCCCGTTCACACGAAGCGGGACGGTGTCACCGGTGATCGCCTCAGGCGCGATGTCCACTCGCAAGGTGAATTCGGAGCCCTGACGCTGAAAGCGCTCGTATTCCACCCGCACCAAACCAGCCGGGTCGCTCGTGTGCCGCCAGCTCACAGGCCCATATCCGAAGACGCCGGACAGAGCTGTCAGGACGACGGCGCCCATGGCAAACCAGCCCACCCTCTGGATGGTCCATGTCCGGCGCTGCCAAGCCATGTCCTCGTCAACTTCGATCGAGCGAGGTTCTTCGCCGGATTGTCGACGTGCGCCCTCAGCCTTGGAGTTCCGGTCCGGGGCGCTCGCACGCGCGCTGTCGCTGGCCAATGAGGCCAGTTCATTGTGTCGCAGATCCATCTGACTCTCACATGGCCGCCCGCGTCACGGCCGACGGCGAGCCCGGCCGGATAAAATGGCAGGGGTGCCGTAGGCCTGCGGGCAGGCACTGGATTGATCACGGGATTGGGGAGAGCATGTCCGCCCGACTGGGAGGGGCCTATGAGGCACACCTCCCCAGCCGGGCTATGAGCCCGTTTGGAGGCTCCCGGCGCGGGTCAGGTACCGTTTCTGCGACAAAGGTCCGAACATGATCCTGATAACATGGAGCCGCGCCCCTGGGTTTCAATCGGGATTGGGGATGGGCTGACCTTTGGGCGCAGGTCGACACCCATGCCATCCAGGCTGCGGCGTCCATCCTTAATACGGTTGATCTATGTGAATGCTGGCCCTCCCGTCAGGCGGTAGGGGCCGGTCTATGCCGGGCAAGACCATTCTCTGGCCGCTCCCCTGAACCGATCGCGAGGCCGTCAACCGTCCCGGGTCTCCAGGGACCAGATCGACGGCCTGACGCAGACCGGGTACCCTCCTGAGCGTGGTCTTGACTGGCAGGGCCTGGGCGGCCGAATGAAGACGTCAGCATGTGATGGATGGCATGGATCGGCAGGCGGGCGGAGGCGCCAACCACCAAACAGCAAGAAAGGGCGAAATGCACCACAGCCAGGATAAAGGCGATGCACCGAGCTTCCTCGCCGCGGGCGGAGCGATGGGCGCCCTCATGCGGGACCACGACTGGTCGGCAACGCCGCTCGGAAATCCCGCCGGATGGCCGCGAGAGCTCAGGGCGCTTGTTGGAGTCGTGTTGGGCTCCAGGCAGCCCATGTACATCGTCTGGGGACCCGAGCGTACCCTGCTCTACAACGACGGCTTTGCCGAGATTCTCGCACGAAAGCATCCCTCCGCCCTGGGCCGACCGATCCTGGAGGCATGGTCCGAGATCCGGGACGACCTCCTGCCGCTCATCGAACGGGCTTATGCAGGCGAGCCGGTTCATATCGAGGATCTCGCCCTTGTTCTGGAGCGGCGGGGCTACCCGGAGGAAACGCACTTTTCGTTCTCCTACGCACCCGTGCGTGACGAGACCGGGGCCGTCTCCGGGTTCTCCTGCCTCTGCACCGAGATCACCGGCCAGGTCATGGCCGAGCAGCGGCTTAAGTCCGAGACCGAGCGGCAGCGGCGCCTGTTCGAGCAGGCGCCGGGCTTCATCGCGATCCTAAGCGGGCCCGAGCATGTGTTCGAGTTCGCCAACCAGGCTTATATGCGCCTGTCCGGCGATCGTGAGCTTGTCGGCAGGACTGCCCTGGAGGCCTTTCCAGAGGCGACGGGCCAGGCCTTTCTCGAATGGCTCGACCAGGTCTATGCGAGTGGCGAGCGGGTTGTGGCCCACGATGTCCCGGTCCGCCTGCACCGCTCAGCCGGCGCGATGCCGGAGGTGCGGTTCCTCAACTTCATCTACGAACCGGTGACCGACGAGGCCGGCCGGGTAACCGGCATCTTTGTCCAGGGCCATGACGTCACCGAAACGCATCAGGCCCAGGCCGCTCTCGCGGCGAGCAACGCCCGCTACACCAGCGTGCTGGCGGCCATGAGCGAGGGCTTCGTCATCCTCGACCAGGACTTCCGCATCACCGAGATCAACGCCGAAGGGTTGCGGCTCGACGGCCGCCCCGCCCGCGAGATCCTCGGGCGCACCCACTGGGAGGTCTTCCCTGCCGTGGTTGGCACTCCGGTCGAGGCCGCCTACCGCCGCGTGATGAGCGAACGCGTGCCGGTCGAGCTCGAGCATCGCTACGTGGACGACGCAGGCGGGCAGGATCTTTGGCTGGCGCTGCGGATCTATCCGGTCCCGGGCGGCAGCGCCGCCTTCTACCGCGACATCTGTGACCGCAAGCGGGCCGAGGCGGCCCAGGCTGAGGCCCTGCGCCAAGCCGAGGATGCCCTGCGCCAGGCGCAGAAGATGGAGGCGGTAGGCCAGCTCACCGGCGGCATCGCCCACGACTTCAACAACCTGCTCACCGGGATCATCGGAGCGCTCGACCTGATGCAGACCCGCATCGGCCAGGGCCGCATGGAGACGGTCGGGCGCTATGCGAATGCGGCGATGGACTCCGCCCGGCGCGCTGCGGCGCTGACCCACCGCCTGCTCGCGTTCTCGCGCCGCCAGCCGCTCGACCCGAAGCCGGTCGATGCCAACGAACTCGTTGGGTCGATGGAGGATCTGCTGCGCCGGACCCTCGGCCCGCTCCATGCCCTGGAGATGGTCAGGGCGGATGGGCTCTGGACGACCCGGTGCGATGCCAACCAGCTCGAAACCGCGATCCTCAACCTCGCCATCAATGCCCGGGACGCCATGCCCGATGGCGGCCGGCTGACAATCGAGACCGCGAACGCGGACCTGGCGGACGCCTCCGAGGCGGAGCGGCTCGGGATCACCCTAGGGCAGTACGTGGCGGTTTCCGTCGCCGACACCGGAACCGGCATGCCGCCGGACGTGATCGCCCATGTGTTCGAGCCGTTCTTCACCACCAAGCCCGAAGGGCAAGGGACCGGGCTGGGGCTGCCGATGGTGTACGGCTTTGCCCAGCAGAGCGAGGGGCACCTGAAGATCGAGTCGGAGGTCGGCCAGGGTACGACGATCAGAATCTACCTGCCGCGATACCATGGCGCCGCCATTGTGGAGGTTCCGGACACAACCCTTGCCGCGGCGCCGCGGGCCGGGGCCGGGGAGACCGTGCTGATCGTCGAGGACGAGCCGGTGATCCGGGATCTGATCATCGAGGTGCTCCAGGACCTCGGCTACCGGACGCTGGCCGCCGTGGATGGGCCAACGGGCCTCAGTGTCCTGCGATCCCAGCAGGGACGCATCGACCTGCTGGTCACGGACTTGGGCCTGCCCGGGATTAACGGGCGTGATCTCGCCGACGAAGCACGGGACGCCCGCCCCGGCCTGAAGGTGCTGTTCATCACCGGATATGCCGAGAACGCGGCGTTGGTGAGCGGCTTCCTGAAACCGGGTATGGAGGTTGTGACCAAGCCGTTCGCGGTCGAGGCATTGGCGGCCCGGATCAGGAGCATCATCGAGGGGGACTGAGCGGTCGCCAGCGGAGCAGGCGAGGGCGCTCCGATGGTGACGCCTCGCCCCGGCACTCCTACGTCGATTTATCTGCCTCGCCTGACGGAAAATTGCGTCTTCTGGGGAGCACCATGGCCGCAAGAAGCCCTGCGATAGCCGCGACCAGAGCGGCTGCCCCCGACACCGCCATGAAGCCGAAGGCAACGTAGAGGGAGGCCCCCGCTGCGGCGCCAGCGGAAAAGGCACACCACAGCAGGGCATGCGGCGACCAGCCCCGGAGCCCGCCCCGTCCGAGAAGGGACTTGCCGAGGCCCTGACCGAGGCTGACGAGGGTTCCGGTCATGAAGGTCACGCCCAGGCGCACGCCGTCGACGGGGCGCAAGACCGTATTCTGAACGCCCATGGCTGCCACGACGGGAAGAATGGCGACGGCGGCACCCCATCCGGTCCCGGCCAGAACAGCCGTGCCGGCAAGACAACTCCCTTCCAGCAGCAGCACGGCCGGCAACGCCCAAATCCCCGTGACATCCGCCAGGATGGTTGCCGTCGTCGTGCCGGCGAGAAAGACGGCGATCAGAACAGCCCCCTTGTACACGGCGTCCCAGTGACCCTCGCTGATGCCAACCCCGAGCGAAATGCTGGCGCCACTCATGAACGAGGCAAACAGGCCGCCGAGTTCGATGTAGCCGATGGCGTCGACGTATCCTGCGATGGCGATCAGCACGACACCCACGCCAACTTGCACATGAGGGCCAATCAGCGGCTGGACGGATCCGCGCGGCACAGCTTTCGTCCGATGGTCGGACGCTCCCTTGACGGGTTCGGGTGTGCTGATGTTCGGCTCGGGCATGATGTTCCCAGCAAGATGGATTCCTCTAACTCCGAAACCCGCAGCGTGGTTTGCTTCAATCCTCGGGGCACCTCTTTGACAGCCCCATACTCGGAACGGCGTCTGTGCCCGGGATTGGAGGGATATTGAAGGAGCGGAGGAGTAGGGCCTGCGACCTTGCTCTCGCAACATCCTGACGGAGACGCACCGATGCCGCTCATCCACATCAAGGCCGGACCGTTCGATTTCGAAGCAAGGCTTGAGCAGGAAGCCGCGCCGAAGACCTGCGAACGGTTCCTGAGCCTGCTGCCCTACAAGCAGCGGATCATCCACGTGCGCTGGAGCGGGGAGGCCTGTTGGATCCCTCTCGGCAGCACCGACTTCGGCCTCGCCTTCGAGAACGCGACCAGCTATCCGGCACCCGGTCAGTTTGTCCTCTACCCCGGCGGCTACAGCGAAACCGAACTGCTTCTGGCCTATGGCGGGGTCCGTTTCGCAAGCAAGATGGGCCAGCTCGCGGGCAATCATTTCCTGACGATCAGCAAGGGGCAGGAACATCTCCTTGCCCTCGGCACGAAGACCCTCTGGGAAGGCGCCCAGGACATTCTGTTCGAGCGCCGCGACTGACGTCTTCCCTATGGCCGCTCTGCGTCCGTGATAGGCGTAGCCGGGCGACCTTGTAGTGCCCACCTCTACCGACGACTGCGACTGCGGAGTCTCTGAGAGCTCGAGGGAGGAAGAATGAAACGGATTGTGACGCTGACCCTCAACCCTGCCATCGACGGAGCCGAGGAAGCCGAGCAGGTCCGGCCCATCCGCAAGATTCGGACCTGGGCCGAGCGCTATGATCCCGGCGGCGGCGGCATCAATGCGGCACGAGTGATCGAGGAATTGGGAGGATCGGCGCTCGCGATCTACCTATCCGGCGGCATCACGGGCCCGATCCTCGACGAGTTGGTCCGGGCCTCCGGCATCGAGAGCCGACGGATTCCCATCGGCGGCCACACCCGCATCAGCCATACCGTCCACGAGACCTCGTCAGGGCTGGAGTTCCGCTTCGTTCCCGGAGGACCGAGCGTGACGCGGGAGGAGTGGCAGGCCTGCCTGGCGGCGCTCGAAGACATCGAGGGCGACTACCTGCTCGCGAGCGGCAGTCTCCCACGCAGTGTTCCGAGCGACTTCTACGTACAGGTCGCAACCGTTGCAGTCCGTCGGGGCATGAAGTTCGTGCTCGACACGTCGGGCGAGGCGCTCCGGCAGGCGGCCGGCAAGGGGCTTCACCTGATCAAGCCGAGCCTCGGCGAGTTGGAGGATCTGGTCGGCCGCACGCTCCCCACGCCCCAGGACCAGGACTCCGCCCTGCGGGGCCTCATCGCGGCCGGCGCCGCAGAGATCATCGCCCTGACCCTGGGGCGCGATGGGGCCGTGCTGGCAACCGGCGACACGCTCCTGCGAATCGAGGGGGTGAAGGTCACGCCGAAGAGCGCCGTCGGCGCCGGCGACAGCTTCCTCGGCGCGATGACGCTCGGTCTCGCCCAAGGCAGGCCGGTGGAGGAGGCCTTCACCTTGGGCATGGCCGCCGGGACCGCCGCCGTTCTGACAGCGGGAACGGAACTGTGCCGGCGAGCCGATGTGGACCGCCTCTACGCGGAGATCAGCCGCGATCAAACGCCGGCGGGCGGCTGAGGCCGCTCCGTTCCCGCCGGAGGCCGGCAACCGCGACGCCCGCCTGCCGGGAAGGGTTTCCGCGCTCTAGCGTGCGGTCCCTTGAGGATTGTCCGCCCTGCGCAGGAGGGCCAGGAGCAGGTTCGCTCGGCTCACGATGCCGACGACATGGCCATTGTCGACAATCGGAATCCGCTTCACGTTGCGCCGCTCCATCGCATCGACGATCTCGGTGAGGGGCGTTTCGACGCCGGCCGAAACGGGATCCTTCGACATGATGTCTTCGACACGGCGGCTGCTCAGGTCGCCGAGGTTGGATCCACCGTCGAGGAAGGCCTCAATCCAACGCATGCGATCGCCTCCCTTGTGCCGCAGGAAATCGCCTTCCGACACGATGCCGACCAGCTTTCCGTCCTCACCCACGACGGGAAGGCCGCTGATGCGGTGCTCGATCATGAGGCGGGCCGCCTCGGCGAGCGACGCGCTCGGCTTGGCCGTTGCGGCTCCCGTCGTCATCACGTCGCCAGCTTTCATCATGATCTCCTCTCCTCACTGTGGTCAGGTGCGAGGCCTGCCTGAGCTTCCGCCGTGGCGATGGTTGGATTGCCGACCCGCTCGATCAAGCGTCGCAGCGCGAAACGGAGGATCCTGCAATCCCGGAGCGAGAGGGTTACGGGCACGCTCCGGGGCGATCCGCACAGCGGCCGGGTCCGCGCATCAAGGCCCCTGCCGGGAACCTCCGTTCCGGGCAGCAGCATGACAGCGGTCGCGGCCGCCAGAAACCCATAGCTCGTCCCGAACACGAGCCCGAGCAGGCTCCACCCAGCAGGAATGCCGATAGAGGCCCGCATCAGATCCGCCAGTCCCGAGAGGTTCCCAAGGACGAGAGTCGTGGCCAGCGCGAGACCGGCCACAACCCCAATCATCCCATTGGTGATCAGAAATCCCGCCCAAGCCTTGTTGCCGTGTCCGGTCGGCATCGCGTTCGATCCCGCTCTCCAGGGAAGACGCGCAAGTGCCGGCTTGGTTCGGTCGTACCTGCGCGGGGAACCATCCTGACTTAACCAACGCCTTCATGAACCATGATCGCCCGGATGGCGCTCAGGTGGGCGAACATGGCCTGCCGGGCCCCCTCCGGATCCCGTGCTGCGAAGGCTTCGACGATGGCGAGATGCATGCGCCCCTGCTGCGCCGCATACTCCTTCTTGCGGGCCCGCCGGAAGGCAAGGTCGTGCTGCCGCTGCCAGCGGGCGCGGCCGCGCACCGATGACAGCACGTCCAGAAAGGCGATCAGCAATGGGTTGCCAGTGATCCGGGCGATCCCTTTGTGAAAGGCGTCGTCCGCCTGCTCGTAGGCCTGCCAGTCGGGTGCCTCGCTGCTTCGTAGTGCGTGGCCACGGAGGAGGGCGATCTCGTCGGGGGTCGCACGCACTGCCGCCTCGCCCGCAATGGGCGGTTCGATCAGGAGTCGCGCGTCGAGCACGTCAGCCGGCGAGGCCATCTCGGCCAGGACCGACGGGCGGATCGGCTCATGGGCCGGACGCGGCCCGACGAAGGTGCCCTGGCCCACATGCCGCCAGATCAGGCCTTCCTTCTCCAGCACGTCAAGCGCCGCCCGCAGCGTCTCGCGGCTGCAGCCGATCTTAGGCGCCAGAACCCGCTCCGGCTCCAGCCGATCCTGCGGACCGTACGTCTGCCGCCGCAGATGGGCGCGGAGACGTCGGGTGGCGTCGTGCTTCGCCAAGCGCGTCTTGAGCATCTCTCCAGACCAATTGCTAGACCAATCCCGGATGGAGGTATGTAGCAGATCCGGCCCGAACGTGGAAGTCACGACCGGGGCAGGAGAGGGAGGAACGATTGATGAGAACCACCGTGCTTGAGCGCTTCTTCGGAGATGAGCCCGTAGGCGATCCGGCGATCCGCCTGGGCCGCCTTGTCGGTACCGTCCTTGGGGTCGCGCTGTACCCGATCTTCGTTTGGATCGTCATCGACGGCCTCTTCCGGGTTCTGTGAGTCACCGGCCAGGAACCGACCATGCGCAAGATCGATCCGTTTCTTCTGCTGATCACGGCGGCCGTCGCGGTGGCCAGCATTCTTCCGGCTCAGGGAGCTAGCGCCGAAATCCTCGATATCTTGGGCGTCCTGGGCATCGCGCTCTTGTTTTTCGTCCATGGCGCGGCCCTGCCGCGGGAGGTGGTGATCGAAGGCTTGGTTCAATGGCGGCTGCACCTCTTCATCTTCGCGATCACCTTCGTGGTCTTCCCGTTGGCCGTCATGCCCTTCGGCGTCCTACCTTCGGCGTGGATGCCGGCGGACCTGCTGCTGGGCTTCCTTTACCTGGCGGCGCTGCCGTCGGCGGTGTCGTCCTCCATTGCGTTCACCGCCATAGCCAAGGGCAACGTGCCGGCCGCCATCTGTAGCTCGGCTGCCTCGAATGTCTTCGGCCTGCTGCTGACGCCGGTGCTGCTGTCGCTGATGACCAAGACCTCGGTCGAGGGTGGCTTTGACCTCACAACGGCCCTCGGCGATGTGGTTCTCCAGCTTCTGATTCCGTTCGTGGCGGGCCAGATTGCCCGTTCGGGGTTAGCGGGAATCATGGCCAAGCACGAGCGCCGGATCGGACAGCTCGATCAAGGAATTATCCTGCTGATCGTCTACACGGCATTCTCGCAGTCGGTGGTCGACGGCCTGTGGTCCCGGCTCCCACCCACCTCTGTGGCACTGACCGCAGTGCTGTGCCTGGTGCTGCTGACCGCTGTGTTGGCTGTCACCGCCTTCATTGCTCGCCGCTTTGGGTTCTCCCGAGGAGATGAGATCGCCGCAGTGTTCTGTGGCTCGAAGAAGAGCCTGGCATCCGGCCTGCCACTGGCCCAGGTTCTGTTCGCGGCCGCGCCAGGCTTCGGGATGATCGTGCTGCCGATTGTGTTCTACAACCAGATCCAGATCCTCGTGGGGGCGGTTCTCGCTCGCCATTATGCCCGGATCGGGACAATGCCGGCTGTTGCCGGATAAGGGGCTGCCTTGACTGCTGTGTCCTGAACTTCCCTCGCGTTAGCCCCGTTGTCCCCGCTCTGTGAGCTCCCCGAGATAAAGGGAATGGACCAGATTGACGAGATCGCACGTGTGGCGCGGGGCTTGGTGCTGGAGAGCACGGACATCACCGTCCTGCAGATGGGTGTAAATCGGCGTGAAACTCCTGCCCCCTTCCAGAACATGTGCAAACTATTGAATAGGCACGACAAATGGCAGTGGTGAAGGGGTCACGATCGGCGCCTATTGTGACCCTCCTGTTCTGACCACAATACTAATCCTCTCATGAGGTTGCCCCCGATCAACGCGGGGGTGCCAGTTCGGAGCCGAATGACAAGCTGTTGAGAAAAAGCTTGCAAAGTGTTCCGCAATTAGGCGACCCGTCAGTACCGAGTTCCATCTTGATATCGAATATTTTATACATTAGGGTGGTTCTGCAAACCCAAGATCAACTCCCCAGCAGCCGACCCCTGTAGAGGCAAGCTTGGATCGATACGCGAAATGACGGCTGAACAAACGCCGAGACAGTTCAGAAACGGACGACACCCATGTCGTACTCGAGAACACTTCTTACAGGCGACGCCCAAGGTTCCATCATAGCCACTGACGAGCCCCTCAGCTTCTGGGGCGGCGTGGATCCGGCGACGGGCAACGTCATCGACGTGCATCACCCACTCTGCGGTCGAAACCTGACAGGGCAGATCCTTTTCATGCCTACGAGCCGGGGGTCGTGCACGGGCTCGGGCGTGCTCCTCGACCTCATCCTGTCGGGCCGGGGCCCTGCGGCCATCGTGTTCTCCGAGGCGGAAGACGTCCTTACGCTCGGCGCGTTGATCGCCGCGGAGATGTTCGCCAAGCTGACGCCAATCGTCCGGCTTGAACCTGGTGCATTTGCTCGGCTCTCCGGTGCCCGCTACTGCAGGATCTCGAACAGCCAGCTCACGACCGATGCTGGAAACGTCATTCTGCGCCCGCCAGCGACAGGCGAACTGAAGCTGACGCCCGACGATATCGCCATCCTTGAAGGACGTGATGGCCAGGCTGCTCAGCAAGCCATGAAGATCATTGTCGCGATGGCAGCCCAACAGGGCGCCACGACGTTGGTCGACGTATCCCAGGCCCACATCGATGGGTGCATATACGCCAGTCCCGCGAACCTCACTTTTGCAGAGACGATGGCGGACATGGGTGCCCGGGTCCGGGTGCCGAGCACCATGAATGCCATCTCAGTGGATATGGCCAACTGGAAGACGCAGGGGACTCCGAAGTCCTTGGGAGAGCCGGCGGCCAGACTTGCTGAGGCTTATGTCCGAATGGGCTGCGCTCCGACCTATACCTGTTCGCCCTACCTACTACCCACCGCCCCCACCAACGGCCAGTCAATTGCCTGGGCCGAGTCGAACGCGGTGATCTTCGCAAATACGGTTATTGGCGCTAGGACGGCGAAACATCCCGACTTCCTTGACCTTTGCATCGCGTTGACGGCGCGCGCGCCAAGGGCAGGTGTCTACCTCGATGACAATCGACGCCCCCAGCGAATCGTCGAGATCGACGCTCTGGACGAAGTTAGCGATGCATTTTGGCCTCTGATCGGCTACGTAGCAGGAAGGGCCTCGCCTGACCGGATTCCGTTGCTTCGAGGGATCGAGGACAAGCAGCCTTCGCGGGACGACCTCAAAGCCTTGTGCGCGGCTTTCGGAACGACATCAGCCTCTCCGATGCTGCACATCGCTGGTGTCACGCCTGAGGCATCTCTCGAACCGGCCGCTAATGCGGACACAGTGAAGATCAGCCGACTGGATCTCGCACAGGCTTGGCGACAGCTCAACGACGGTCCAGACGAGGTACAGTTGGTGGCGATCGGCAGTCCACACGCATCTGCCAAGGAATGTCGTGAGATTTCTGACGCGGTCACCAAGGTGCTCGACGGGAACCCACGTTCACCCGACGTGGCAGTGATCGTCACCGCGGGACACCACGTGATCGAAGAAATTCGGTCGAACGGAATCCTTGAGAGTCTCACGCAAGCCCAGATTCAGGTCATTCCGGACATCTGCTGGTGTTCTATCTCGGAACCTGTGTTCCCGACGCGGACACGCGCCGTCCTGACCAACTCGGGCAAGTACGCTCATTACGGGCCTGGACTCTCCAACCGACACGTCAGGCTGGGAAGCTTCGCAGAATGCGTGGAAGCCGCAGTGACCGGGCGTGCGAAGCCAAGACTTCCAGACTGGCTCGCCTGACGATGAACGGTTGCATGGACGCCAACACCCGCAGGCGTAGACAGCTATAGCGTGCTGGCCTTCAATTCTTTCGAGACGGTTAGCCATCCTCATTGAACGGAGAGTCTTCTGACAGGACATCCGGGGCGTACTTGATCCCCAATTGGGCCCTCAAAATCATCCTAAGCTTCCGGAACTCGTCCGCCGCAAAGCGAGCTGTCAGGATCTCATGCTCTTCGATGACGGACTGGTAATCCAGCATCTTGTGTTGCGCATGATGTAGACGAAAGCCGATTTGGAGAAGATAGTCTAGATCGACATCAGGGTGTCGACTTCAGCACTGGCCACGACAGCTCCGTGGTGCCTCAGGTTTGCGCGCCAGAATGCGAGGTTGTCATCCACGGCTGGAGCGCGTCGCATTTCTCGGATGCACTCCTCAAATCGGCCCCGAAGCGCTTTCAGTCGGGTTTCGTTCGCCAGAACGATCTTCACAGCCGTGATCTCAACGGCGAAACGGAGCGACGCGGCTATCTCGATGTCGTTAGTACCCATTCCGGAAATGGATGTGCCGCAATCTGGGGTACCGTTGACGAAGACTTGAGCCTAAAGGATGCGCAAGGAATCCCGTAGCGGGACACAACTGACATTCAGCTTGGCACCGAGATCCGCTTCGTTGAGGTCGTTTTTCCCGCCGAGCTGCCCCTCCGCGATCAGTTCGATAATGTGATCCGTGATGATGTCGGGCAAGTTGCGGTGGCTGAGCGCTGCGCCTCTGACTAATCGCATCCTGAGTTGGCTTGTGATCTGACATCGTCGTCAGCCAATTTGCAATCTCGATAAGACTGGCGCGAGAATAAACACAGTTTGAGCAGCTTTTATGGAAAAAGCTTGGTATTCAGAGAGACCAGCCATTCACGAGGGAATGGAGCAGATTGAGGGGCTTTGAAGACGTTTGAATTACGGGCAGTGGTTATCATGCATTCGCGTGGAAGAGGCTCATCAGCAGGCTGAAAGGTGAGGGTTCTCAGCGCCCTTTCCCATTCTCTGGCTTGTCACTGACAGCCTCCGAGCATCAGCGACAAGGTGAGCCATCAAGTCAACATGCGGGCTCCCCAAGAATAACCAGTGTTCCAATTAGGCAGGCCGCATCTCGATCAGTTCACACTGAACAGGGGATCCCCAGTTTCTCGACACTGACCTTAATGCCAAGCCCAGGTGCCGTCGGAGCGCTGCCGTGCCCCCTGCCAACCAGCGCGAGTAGCCCGCCAAGTGTCCTTCGGCTTTTGAAGAAGGTCGAGCTGGACTACGCTTCCTGACCATGCAGAGCGGGCATCTCTATAGAAGGTCCCCGCTACCCTGGGTCTGCCGGTTTTGTGGACTCCGTTCGGGACGAGCAGTCGTAATGTCAGAGCGCTTTTCCAGTCGCACTCGACCGCTAAAAGGCCGTATGTGAATCGCCTGGGTTGCGGAACCTGCAATGACAGGGTTCAAGATGCTCTCGGTTACTCTAGTCGTCGGCGCTTCGCCGATCGGTCGATTTGGCGATGGCAGCAGGTGCTGGCGCGCTGGAGGTCGGTTCCGCCTGCTCCGGCTCTGACTCAGTTGTATGCTCGGCTGTGGGCTGCAAGGGAATTCGGAATGGTAAGGTCGGTCTTGAGCAAAGGTATCCGCCCCTCTACAGAGCACAATTTCTCTTGTCTAGCACCAAGCTTCAATCCTTGCACTCTGGCATTGAACGTCCTAGTGTAGATTGTATAAAATAAGTCGCAATAACCTAATGTGTTATCAGTCTGCTATAGGGTTATAGGATCCGTTCTTCCATGGGATCTGTAACGAACAACAGTGAAAGCCATGACGACTGCCAGACTAGCTCAAAAATCCCTTCAGCACAGGACAATCGCCTCGGCCGTTGCAGAAGAACTGCGGCGCAGGATCGTGGATGGCGAGTTCAAATCTGGCTTCCAGCTTCGCCAAGATGCACTTGCTACGGAGTTCGGTGTCAGCCGCATTCCGGTACGTGAGGCCCTGATGCAGCTCGAAGCCGAAGGGCTGGTAAAGATCCTTCCACATCGCGGCGCAATCGTCTCAGAGTTGTCGATGGAGGAAGTCCAAGAACTCTTCGGGCTCCGGGCGCTACTTGAACCACGGCTCCTCAAAGCCTCTGCCAAACATCTCACGGCAACGGATTATGACCGGTTAAGCCAAATCCTTCAGGAGTACAGCTCAGAACTTCGCGCTAAACACGTACGACGCTGGGGTGAGCTGAACACTGAGTTTCATAACCTGTTGTACCAACATGCCGGGCAACCGCGCTCTCAGGCAATTGTTAGTGGCCTTCTTCAGGAATGTGACCGGCACACCCGGCTTCAGCTTTCACTCACAGGTGGCATGGAGCGCGCCGAAATCGAGCATGCTGAACTTGTACGCCTCTGCGCGAGCGGCAAGATCTCTGCGGCCTGCACACTCTTGAAGGCGCATATCGAAGGCGTTGGCAAGTCGCTCCGGAACTATATCGAAGAACACAGCAAAGCAACTTAATCAAAGAACACGAAAAACAAGACCTAGGAGTTGGGCTGATCATGACCAAGAACTATATTGCGGGCGAGTGGGTCTCGGCGACGGAAGCTTCAGCCAACGTCAATCCGTCGAACACGAACGATGTGGTCGGCGAGTATGCCCGCGCCTCTGTGGCGGAGGCCGAGCGCGCGATTGCGGCGGCGTACGATGCCTTCCCGGCCTGGTCGCGCTCCTCGATCCAGCAGCGTCATGACATCCTCAAGGCCGTTGGCGATGAGATCCTCGCCCGCAAGGACGAGCTTGGCCGCCTGCTCTCACGCGAGGAGGGCAAGACCTTGCCGGAAGGCATCGGCGAGGTCACCCGCGCCGCTCAGATCTTCCTGTTCTTCTCCGGCGAATGCCTGCGCATGGCCGGTGAGAAGGTGCCGTCCGTGCGGCCCCTCATCGATGTGGAGATCACCCGCGAGCCGGTCGGTGTCGTCGGCCTGATCACGCCGTGGAACTTCCCCATCGCGATTCCTGCCTGGAAGATCGCCCCGGCGCTCGCCTACGGCAACACCGTGGTGTTCAAGCCGGCCGATCTCGTGCCCGGCTCGGCGCACGCTCTCTCCGAGATCATCATTCGCGCCGGCGTGCCGGCGGGCGTGTTCAATCTGGTGATGGGGCGCGGCTCGGTGGTGGGCGAAGCCATGCTCCAGAGCCCCAAGGTGTCGGCCATTTCGTTCACCGGCTCGGTGCCGACGGGCCGCAAGGTGGCCCAGACCTGCATCATGGCCGACCCGATGAAGAAGGTTCAGCTCGAGATGGGCGGCAAGAACCCGATGGTGGTTCTCGACGATGCCGACCTGAAGGTCGCCGTGGAATGCGCGGTCAACAGCGCCTTCTTCTCCACCGGCCAG
>NZ_JAMXFI010000021.1:0-90544 GCF_025460875.1 Microvirga yunnanensis | reverse complement strand
ACCGCCGCCTGAAGCCGGTCGATCTCCGCCCCGCAGGGACCGGCCTGAGCGGCCGTGGCGGCAAGAGCCACCAGTGTCAGGACGGAGAGCGGGCCCGTGATCCCGGCGCTTCCGATCCACTTCGATGTGACCATGGGACAAGCTCCTCGCAGCCGCGGAGAACGGTGTCGGCGTCGGGGAGCCTTGAAGGCCGGCCCGTCCGCTCGGGATTCCGCGCGGATATTCTGATCGTCCGGAGGGAAACCGGCAACAGGCGATCGGGCAGCGCCGCGCCCAGTGACTCGTTCTGTAAAACGAACATGATCCTGGGAATCCGCGGGGCACAGAGCCGTCGGTCGCCCGCACAAAGCCCAGGTCTTAGGCAAAAAAGAACATTTCTTCCCTCCAGAGCTGCGAAGGAGAAGATTTTACTCGTCCGGTCCGTTCTAAAAAAAGAACATTCCCGTTGATTTTCCGGACGTTCCGCCGCGATAATTCGGGCATCGATCGGCTCGACAACCAGCCGGGAAGGGGATTGACCGTGACACTGACATCGCGCTTCGGAAGCAAAGCGGGCCTCGCGGCCCTGGTGGGAGCCACGTTCCTGACCGGCGTCTCGCTCCTGAGCGCCGGCGCCCACGCGGCGGGCACGGACGGCGCGCCCGCCAAGGGCGGCACGCTGGTCTATCTCGAGCAGCAGGCCCACACCAACCTGTACCCGCCGGCGGGCGGCTTCTATCCCAATGGCGGGATCCTCAACCAGATCACCGACAAGCTCACCTACCAGAACCCCAAGACCCTGGAGATTGAGCCCTGGATCGCCGAATCCTGGACGGTGAACGCGGACGCGACGGAATACACCTTCAAGATCCGCCCGGGCGTGACCTTCTCCGACGGCACGCCCCTCGACGCGGCCGCCGTGGCCAAGAACTACGACACGTTCGGACGCGGCAACAAGGACCTCAAGCTGCCGGTCTCGGAAGTCATCAACAACTACGACCGCAGCGAGGTCGTCGACCCGCTGACCGTGAAATTCTTCTTCAAGAAGCCGTCGCCCGGCTTCCTGCAGGGCACCTCCGTGATCGGCTCCGGCCTCGTGTCCCTGCAGACGCTGGCGCTGCCCTACGAGGCGCTCGGCGACGCCACCAAGATCATCGGGTCGGGTCCGTTCGTGGTCGCGAGCGAAACCCTCGGCCGCGAGCTTACCCTGAAGGCGCGCCCGGACTACAAGTGGGGCCCGGCGAAACTGGAGCACCAGGGCCGCGCCTATCTCGACGAGATCAAGTACATCGTCACGCCCGAGGACAGCGTGCGCATCGGCGCCCTCCTGGCCGGGCAGGCCGACGTGATCCGCCAGATCCAGGCCTATGACGAGAAGCAGGTCGAGGACGAGGGCTACCTGATCTACGCGCCCTCGACCCGCGGCGTGAACAACTCCGTGGTGTTCCGTCCCGACAACCCGCTCGTCGCCGACGTCCGGGTCCGCCGCGGGCTCCTGCACGCCACCAACACGGACGAGATCGTCTCGACCCTGTTCTCGGCCCATTACCCGAAGGCCACGTCGATCATCGCCAAGACGGCGTCGGGCTATGTCGATCTCTCGCCGAAGCTCTCCTACGACCTCGACAAGGCGAAGGCCCTGCTCGACGAGGCCGGCTGGAAGATCGGGGCGAACGGACGGCGCCAGAAGGACGGCCAGGTTCTCGAACTCTCCGCCTACGAGTCCCTGCCGCAGCCGCAGAACAAGGAGACGCTCCAGCTCGTCGCGCAGCAATGGGAGAAGATCGGCGTGAAGCTGAACGTGCTGACCGCCGACTCTGGCAGCGCGGTCGTGAACAACCTCGATCCCGCCAAGGCGCCCGTCTCGCCCGCCATGGTCGGCCGCGCCGATCCCGACGTGATCAAGAGCCAGTACTACCCGACCAACCGCAACGTGCTGCTGCAGAAGGGCGGCAACAGCGACAAGGTGCAGACCTTCGTGGACGAGAAGCTGAACCAGCTCCTCGACCGGCTCGCCTCGGAGCCGGATCGCGCCAAGCGCCTGGCGGTGGCGGGCGAGGTGCAGGCCTACGTGGTCGACCAGGCCTACGCCATTCCGATCTTCGAGGAGCCGCAGGCCTTCGCGGCCGCCCCCTACGTGAAGGGCGTGTCCTTCGAGGCGGTCGGCCGTCCGAGCTTCTACAACACCTGGCTGGCGCCGCGCCGCTGACGAACCCCGGGATCCGGCCGGGCCGCGCGACAGGGCGCGACCGGCCGGACCCCGCTCCCATCCCCCACCCAGACGGGATCTCCCATGTCGCGATACGTGATCGGAAGGATCGGCCAGGCGGCCCTCGTGCTGTGGGCCGCGTTCACCGTCTCCTTCATCCTGCTGCAGGCTCTGCCCGGCGACGCCATCCTGATCAAGTTCCTCAATCCCGAACTCGGGCTCGGCCCGGAGCAGATCGCCGACATCCGCGCCGCCTACGCGGCCGACAGCCCGCTGCCCGTGCAGTATCTCCACACGGTGGCGAACTTCCTCACGGGGAATTTCGGCTACTCGATCCACGCGGGCGTTCCGGTCGGCGACCTGATCCTCGCCAACCTGCCGCAGACCCTGTGGCTGGCCTCGCTCGGCTTCCTCCTGTCGGTGGTCGTGGCGGTGGCCCTCGCGGCGCTCTCGGCCCTGGCGCCGTTCTCCTGGCTGCGGGCCTTCATCCAGTCGATCCCGGCGCTGTTCATCTCCACGCCGGTGTTCTGGCTCGGGATCCTGCTCATCCAGATCTTCTCGTTCCAGCTCAGGCTCATCCCGGTCATCAATCCCGGGCCCTGGCAGGCGCTGGTCCTGCCGGTCCTGACGCTGGCCGTCCCGATCTCGGCGCCGCTCGCCCAGATCCTCATGCGCAACATCGACCACGTGCTGACGGAGCCCTTCGTGGCGGTCGCCCGCGCCAAGGGCGCGTCCCATCGCTGGGTCCTGTGGAAGCACGTGGCGAAGAACGCCGTCCTGCCGACGCTCACCATCGGGGGCATCCTGTTCGGCGAGCTTCTGGCCGGCGCGGTCGTCACCGAGGCGGTGTTCGGCCTCAACGGCCTCGGCGGACTCACGCAGCGCTCCGTCAACGATCAGGACGTCGCGGTGCTCCAGGCCATCGTGGTGTTCTCGGCGGGGGCCTTCGTGCTCATCAATCTCACGGTAGACCTGCTCTACCCCGTCTTCGATCCGCGCCTCAGGGTGAAACAGGGAGCCGTCGCATGACCGGCCTGAACACGATCGGACGCAGTCTCCTGCGCGACCACCAGGATGTCCTCGACGGCGCGTCGCCGGAAGCCGCGCGCGTGTCATCGGGCGCCGGTTGGCTGAAGACCGTCAAGAGCATCCGGCCCGGCCTCGTCCTGGCCTGGTTCGTGATGGCGGTCGTCGTCCTGTGGGCGCTGTTCCCGCAATGGTTCACGAGCTACAACCCGACGGTCGGGGTGGCCCGCCAGCAGCTTCGCGCGCCGAGCGCCGAGCACTGGCTCGGCACCGATGCCCTGGGTCGCGATCTTCTCGCGCGCATCATCCACGGGGCCGGCAACTCGCTCTCGGGAGCCCTCGTGGCCGTGGGGGTCGGCCTTCTGGTCGGCACGACGCTGGGCATCGTCGCAGGATCGGCGCGCGGCCGGATCGACGGCGCCATCATGCGCGGCGTCGACGTGCTCCTGTCGATCCCGCAGCTTCTCCTGTCGCTCAGCATCGTCATCCTGCTCGGGTTCGGCATCGTCAACGCGGCCATCGCGGTCGGCATCACGTCCATCGCCAGCTTCGCGCGGCTCGCGCGCTCCGAGGTGGTGCGGGTGCGCGCGAGCGACTACGTCGAGGCCGCATTCGGAAGCGGCGGCACCTTCGGCCGCGTGCTGCTGCGCCACATCCTGCCGAACTCGCTCACCTCGGTGATCGCCTTCGCGGCCCTGCAGCTCGGCTGGGCCATCCTGACCATCTCGACCCTGGGCTTCCTCGGCTACGGGGCGCCGCCGCCCACGCCCGAATGGGGCCTGCTGATCGCCGAGGGGCGCAACTACCTGGCGCGCGCCTGGTGGCTGACCACCGTGCCGGGCATCGTGGTGATCCTCGTGGTCCTGTCGGCGAACCGCATCAGCCAGTCCTTCGGAAAGGCCCGCCCATGACGAGCGCCATCTCCCTCAGGCCCACGGCGACGGATGTGGCGGACGTGCCGGTTCTCGAGGTCGACGGTCTCGCGGTCGCCTATCGCGGCCCGGAGGGCCTCCAGCGCGTCGTCCACGAGGTGTCGCTGCGCGTGCGTCCCGGCGAGGTCGTGGCCCTGGTCGGTGAATCGGGCTCGGGCAAGACCACCACGGCGCAGGCGGTGATCGGCCTCCTGGCCGAGAACGGGCGCCTGGAAGGCGGCGCGATCCGGCTCAACGGAACCGACGTCGCGGGCTGGTCGCAGAAGCGGCTCGACAGCATCCGCGGCCAGAAGATCAGCCTGATCCCGCAGGATCCGACGAGCTCCCTCAATCCAGTCAAGACCATCGGGGCCCAGGTGGCCGAGGTGCTCCAGATCCACCGGCAGGGCAGCCGGGCCGAGATCGGCGCCCGGGTGATCGAGCTTCTGGCGCGGGTCGGCCTGTCCCAGCCCGAGCTGCGCGCGAAGCAGTACCCGCACGAACTCTCGGGCGGCATGCGCCAGCGCGTGCTGATCGCCATCGCGATCGCGCTGCGCCCGGCGCTGATCATCGCCGACGAGCCCACCAGCGCCCTCGACGTGACGGTGCAGAAGCGCATCCTCGACCTGATCGACGAGCTGCGCCGGGAAGACGGCACGGCGGTTCTCCTGGTGACGCACGACCTGGGCGTGGCGGCCGACCGGGCGAACCACATCGTGGTGCTCAATGGCGGACGCATCCAGGAGCAGGGCCCGACCGCCGAGGTGCTCGCGGCGCCGCGCAGCGAGTATACGCGCCAGCTCCTGGCCGACGCCCCGTCGCTCGGCAAGACGCGATCGGCGGCCCGGTCGAAGCCCGTGCACATCGGCCCGCGCCGGGATGCCATCGTGGTGGAGAACCTCGTGCAGGACTTCGCCGTCGGCGGCCGGGAGGTGTTCCGCGCGTTGGCCGGCGTGTCCTTCACGGTCCGGCGGGGCACGACCCACGCCATCGTGGGTGAATCCGGCTCCGGCAAGACCACGACCGCGCGCAGCATCGTGGGCTTCCAGAAGCCGACCGCGGGCCGCATCCTGGTCGACGGGATCGACGTGACGTCCCTGCGGGGGGAGAACCTGCGGCGGTTCCGCAAGACGATCCAGCTCGTCTACCAGAACCCGTTCGCGTCCCTCGATCCGCGGCAGACGATCTTCCAGATCGTCGAGGAGCCGCTCCTGAACTTCGATCCGCTGCCGCGCCACGACAGGGCCCGCAAGGTCGAGGCCATCCTCGATCGCGTCGGCCTGCCGCCGTCGGTCCTGACGCGACGGCCCCATGCGCTCTCGGGCGGACAGCGGCAGCGCGTCGCCATCGCGCGCGCCCTGGTGCTCGACCCGCAGGTGCTGGTGCTCGACGAGGCCGTGTCGGCCCTCGACGTGACCGTGCAGGCGCAGATCCTGACGCTCCTCGACGAGCTGCAGCAGGCCCTCGGGCTGACCTACCTGTTCATCTCCCACGATCTCGCGGTGGTGCGCCAGATCTCCGACACCGTCTCGGTGCTGCACAACGGCCGCCTGGTCGACGGCGGCGCGGTCGAGGAGGTGTTCCAGCGCCCGGGCAGCCCCTACACGCGCGAGCTCATCGCGGCGATTCCCGGCGGGCGCAATCTCGATCCTCGTTCCTTCCCTTAAGCGATCCGGAGCAAAGCCATGACAGCATCTTCGACCACCAGGCGGCTCGGGTTCTTCACCCGGCTTCTCGACGACGCGGGCCCGGGCGAGCGCTACCGGCTCGCGGCCGAGCAGATCATCCATGCGGAGCGCCACGGGTTCGATTCCGCCTGGGTGGCGCAGCACCATTTCCACGCCGCGGAGGGCGGGCTGCCGGCCCCGCTCGTGTTCCTGTCCCACGTGGCGGCGCGCACCTCGACCATCCGCCTCGGCACCGGCATCATCACCCTGCCGCTCGAGAACCCGATCCGGGTCGCCGAGGACGCGGTGGTGCTCGACCTTCTGTCGGGCGGCCGGCTCGAGATCGGCGTCGGCACCGGCGGCACGCCGTCGTCTTTCACGGCCTTCGGGCTCGAGAGCGCGAACCGGTCGGAAATCTACGACCGGCACCTCGCCGTGCTGCGCAGCGCCTGGACGGGAGGGAGCCTGGAGGGCGGGGACACGCTCTATCCGGTCGCGCCCGACCTCGACGACCGGGTCTGGCAGGCGACCTTCTCGGTCGGCGGCGGCATCCGGGCCGGCAAGGCCGGCGACGGGCTCATGCTGTCGCGCACGCAGCCCCGGCCGAAGGACGCGCCGCACGCCACGCTGCCCGACCTCCAGCATCCGATCATCGACGCCTATCTGGCGGCTTTGCCCGAGGGCCGGGCTCCGCGCATCGTCGCGTCGCGCTCGCTCTTCGTCGCCGACAGCCGGGACAAGGCCCTGCGCCTCGCCGAGACGGGCCTGCGCCGCGTGGTGGCGGATTTCGCCGCCAAGGGCCACGTGATCCCGGGCGACAGCCTCGCGGACATCATCGCGGCCCTCGACACCCATGTGGGCACGCCCGAGGACGTGCTCGAATCCCTGAGCCGCGACACCACCCTGCCGCGGGTCACCGACCTGGTGTTCCAGGTCCATTCGGTCGATCCCCCGCACGAGGACATCCTGCGCTCGATCGAGCTGATCGCCAGCGACGTGGCGCCGGCGCTCCGCTGGCAGGCTCCGGCCGCGGGCCGGCCCGAGAAGCGCGTCGCCCTGGTGCGATGAACCTCGCGCTGAACGTCGCCCCGAACCCATCACCCACCACCGGACCGTGAGACACCCATGAGCACCACCCCGACGGACGTCATCGATCACCTGGCCGGGATCCGGCCGGGATCCAGCCTCGACCGCCTGCGCGATCAGCGGCCGCAGGCGCGCGAGAACGCGCAGAAGAGCTATCTCGCCCTGTTCGAGCCCGAGGTTCCCGGCACCGTCACGCCGCTCGAGCGCTATGCGCTCGCCACCTTCGTGGCCGGGCTCCACCGCCAGCCCCATGTGGGCGATTTCTACGCCGCCGCGCTGGAGCGGCACGGGCATCCGCGGCTGACCGAGGTGGTCGTGTCCGAGATCGCCCGCGGGGCCACCGAGGGTCCCTACGGGCGCTATCCGGCGGGCCCGCATTCCGTCGAGGACAAGGACGGGCCCTCCTACCGGGTCTCGGCGGACAGCCGGGAGAGCCTGGGCGCGCGCCTCGCGGCCGGCCTGGAGCACGCGCATCTCCTCGTCTTCCACCCGCGCGACGCGAGTCCCGCCGCCCTCCAGGCGCTTCTCGATGCCGGCTGGTCGACCACCGACATCGTGACCCTGTCGCAACTCGTCGCCTTCCTGTCGTTCCAGATCCGCGTCGTGGCGGGCCTGCGGGCGCTCGCGGGCGCGTCGGTGGTCGAGAGCACGGATACGGAATACACGCAGATCTTCACGGGCGTCCTGGCGTCCGGCGCCGTTTGAGAGGGGAAAGTCCATGACCGAGACAACGCTGTCGCATCCCGACAACCGGGAGCCCGTGGCCTTCACCCAGGACGAGCTCGGCTGGCTGCCCTGGCTCGAGCCGTTCCCGGCCGACCAGCTCACCGAGCGGCACTGGGCCGGGCTCGTGGACGCCTCGCGGGCCAAGTCGCCGTACTTCCTGCTGCTCGCCCGCGATCCGGACGTGCTGCAGGCGCGCACGAAGACCGACAAGGACATCTTCTACAACACGGCGAACGGCCTGCCACGGGCCGAGCGCGAGCTCGCCGCCACCGCGACCTCCCGGTCCAACGGCTGCATCTTCTGCGCGTCCGTGCATTCGCGCTTCGCCACCCAGTACTCGAAGCGCGGCGCCGACATCCAGCGCCTGCTCGACGAGGGCGTGGAGGCGGATATCGACCCGCGCTGGAACGCCATCGTGGAGGCGTCCGTGGCGCTCACCGACACGCCGATCGCATTCGGCGGGCGGCAGATCGAGGCCCTGCGCGCGGCTGGCCTCGACGACGGCGAGATCATCGACGTGATCAACGGCGCGTCCTTCTTCAACTGGGCCAACCGGCTCATGCTGTCGCTCGGCGAACCGACCCCGCCGGCGGCGAAGCAGGAGGGCGGGGATAAGACACCCGCCACGTCATCGCCGGCCTCGCGCCGGTGATCCCGACGCAGCGAGGCGCGGCGCTCTTCGGATCGGGATGGCCGGGACAAGCCCGGCCATGGGGTGGGAGGGGGCCGGTCGTCGATCCGACGCGTCAGCGCTCCGCCGACCGGCGGCTTCCGCCGTCGATCTGCTGGCCGATCAGCGCGATGGCCTGCTGGTACACGGAGGCGGCGTTCCAGGCCTGGATGGCCCGGAAGTTGGGCTCGCCCGGCTGGTAGCCGGCGCCGGCGCGCCAGCCGTGGGCCTTGAGGAAGTTGGCCGTCGCCTCCAGGGCGTCGGCGGTGTTGTCGAGATTGCCGCCATTGGCGTAGGCCAGGATGTTCTTGGGCATGAACTGGGTCTGGCCGATCTCCCCGTGCATGGAGCCGCGCGCGTTGGCCGAGAGCATGCCGCGGTCGATCAGGGTGAGGGCCGCGTAGAGCTGGTCGGTGAAGAACTCCGAGCGGCGGCAATCGTAGGCCAGGGTCGCCACCGCCGAGAGGGTGTGCTGGTTGCCGCGCTGGCTGCCGAAGGCCGTCTCCATGCCCCAGATGGCGATGAGCGGTCCCGGCGGAACCCCGTAGCGCTGCTCGAGCGACGCGAACAGGGCGGCGTTCGACTGCTTGAGCGAGCGCCCGCGCGACACGATCACGTTGGCGCCGCGTTTGGCCATGAACTGGTCGAGAGAGAGCCGGAAGCTCTTCTGGCCCCGGTCGGCCCGGATCGTGGCGGTCGCGTAGTCGGTCGCCATCAGGGCCTGGATCGCCGTGGGTCCGATGCCTTTCGCCCGCGCCTCCGGGGCGAAGTCCTGCTTCCACTGCTCGAAGCCGGCGGCGGAATTGCCGCATTGCGCGGCCTCGGCCGTGTGGGCCGTTCCGGCGAGCGCCACCAGGGCCGTGACGGCCGCGATCCCAAAGTGCCAGCCCCTTGTCATTCCGATCTCCTCACTGGTCGTCTGTCGTCATGGGTACGTCATGGATAACGGTGCCGGAGCAACCCGGCCAAGTTGAGGCATAACGGCCAAGCTGGACCATCGGATCCACAGGCTTTCGCATTTTCTGGCCCGCCGGCCCTCACTCCAGCCCTCACTCCACCTGGACGGCCCCGAGGCCGAAGCCGGTCTTGTCGCTCGTGATCCACACCGCGCCGTCGCCGAGCATCATGCCCTTGTCGCGCACGAACACGGTCTCGAACGTGGATTTGGCCACCGCGTCCCGTACGGCCTGGTTCAGGAGCGTCTCCCGGGCGGCGATGAGCTGCTCCCGGGTGCGCAGGGTGCGCCGCACCTTGCCGGTCACCGTCACGGGGTAATGGGCCGTGCGGGCCAGCAGTTCCGCGTCGTTGGACCGGAACGCCGCCTTCACGCGCCGGAATCCGATATAGGCCGCGTAGGGGTCGAAGTTCTGCGCCCGGAAGATCGCCTCGATCTCGGGCGTCAGCTTCGGCCGCGAGAAGCCCGAATCCGGCGTGCGCACCGGCAGGTCGAGGGAGCGCCGCAATTCCCGCGCCAGCAGGTTGAGCGCCCGGTTTCGGTCGTAGAGCGTCTGGAGCTCCGGCGAGCGGCCGGGCCCGTCGCCGGTGGCGAGCGACCCGGCGATCTCCTGTCGGGCCGCCTTCGGGTCGGGTGCGCCGCCGCGCCGGTCGCGGGACCGGGCCGCGTCGTCGAGCTTCGCGTCGAGCTGGTTCCCGGCGATCCAGACCCGCTCCTCGACCTCGGCGAGCACCTCCTCGTGCGAGGGCCGGAAGCCCGGCCCCTTGGCGAGATCGGCCGGCAGGGCCTTCATGGCGTCCTGGGGCTTGGGCCCCTTCTCGTCGGACGGATACCGGGGATCGATCTTGTAGGTGCGGCCATAGACCCGGACGAAGAAGGGATCCGCCTGCGCCGGAAGGGCGACCGACAGGGCCAGCCAGCACCCGAGCCACCCGAGGCGTCTGACGGAAAACCCGGTCATGGCCGTTTCGCTCCCTGAGGATGCCGCCGGCCTGGCGCGGCCCGGCGTCGAGAGCGAAACGCTAGAGCGACATATGGCCAAACTTGCGGCGGGCCATCCTGCCCGCCCCGTCATCACCGGGACTCACCACCCTGGACGTCATGGCCGGGCTTGTCCCGGCCATCCCGATCCGAAGGGCGCCGCGCCTCACGGCACCGGGATCACCGGCACGAGGCCGGTGATGACGTGGGAGGGTGCGATCACCCCCGTCGGCGCGTGGTCCGGGTCGGCGCCTTCAGGCGGTAGCGCTGGATGTCGGTGCGCTCCCGGTTGGCGATGGTGTCCTGCCGCGCGCCGGAGAGGACCGCCACGATGTCGTCGCGCACGGCCGGGAAGAGCCGGTAATACTGGTGGCTCTGGAAATCGTGGCCCGGATCGATGGCGTCGCTCACGTCCACGGCCGTGATCTTGTCGCTGATCATCGCCATGTTGTCGGGCCCGTCGACGCCCAGGCGCGGCCCGTTGAACTTGGTCACGGAGCTGAGGGTCGAGAGGATCCAGTCCTTGGGGGTGTGATAGACCGTGACGCGGCTGCCGAGCCGGGGCAGGTAGCGCAGCTCCTTGGGATCGTCGAAGGCGTCCTCGTCCTCGTCGGCCGCCGCCAGGACGATCTGGTCGAAGGTCCGGCGCAGGCGGTTGGGATCGGGCGCCTCGGTGGGCAGCGCCACCAGGGCCGGGAGCGGGCGCTCCTCCACATCCGTCGCGGGCGCATCGACCGTGCGCACGTATTCGCGCGGCTCGCCCTGGGGCACCAGCATCAGGGCCTGCACGGCATAGCGGAACGCGTAGTTGCCCATGCTGTGGCAGATGAGGTGCAGCGGCTGGCGGCACAGGTCCCGGCGCGGCAGGGAATCGATGAAGTCGTAGAGGATGCGCATGGTGCGCGCGATGGCGACCCCCGAGGCCCGGGCGGTGCCGCGGTCGTGGAAGTAGTCGGTATAGGGCAGGGGCGTGGGCAGGGGCGTCCCGATGGACGGCCACGAGAACGAGAACACGTTGGCGTCGATGCCGTAGAAGGTCAGGATCGAGGCGGCGCGCTCGATGGCCTCCTGGAAGGTGTTCGAGAAGCCGTGGATCACCACGAGGGTCGGCCGCCCGCCCTCCTGCATGTCCTGACGGAGCTTCTCGAAGATGTCGCGGCTGCCGCGCCGGATCACCGGCCCGATGAGCTGTTCCGGCGCCACGTAGAGCGACCCGGGCACGAAGCGCGATCCCGTCGTCGTGACGCTCGCCTGCGCGCTGCCGAACCGCACCGCCGTGCCGTCGATGGGCCCGAGCTCCGAGCCGAATCCGACGATGGTGTCGGGGCCGCCCTCGGTGAGCGGCATGCGGTTGGTCGCGAAATACACCGTCACGGTCTGGGCCATCGAACGTGCCTCCACCCGACGGTACTGTGCCACGATCGCGCCTGGGTGTCAGCCGAGGGCGGCCCCTGGCGCCCATCGGGATGGCCGGGACGGGCCCGGCCATCCCGATGGGTTGGAGCGCCGCGCCTCAGACGATCGGGATCACCGGGACAAGCCCGGTGATGACGTGGTGCGTATGTGGTCCGGTGATGACACCCTCCTCACGTCATGGCCGGCCGTGTGCCGGCCATCCCGATGGGAAGTGCGCCGCGCCTCACCGTATCGGGATCACCGGCACAAGGCCGGTGATGACGTGCAGGGGGCGGATCCGACCTCTCAGTTCACCTTCCGCAGCACGGCGTTGCCGTCCTCGACGATGCGCTGGGCCGCGTCCGCGATGGAGATCTGGCCGAAGGCGACCTGGTCGGCGACCTTGCGCATGACGTTGTTGTCGAACTCGACGGCGCCGATCGGAACCGGCGGCGGGTAGTCGCTCACCTTGTCGGCCAGGAGGTTGACGTAGTCGACGGTGGCGCGCTCGACCTCGTTCAGGCTCGGCAGGATCGCCTCGCGCACCTTCGGCGACATGGGCACGCCGCGCTCGACGCCGAGAATCTTGCCGGCCTCCACATCGTTGACGAAGAAGCTGATGAAGGCCGCGGCCTTGTCGGCCTGCTTGGTCGTCGAGCCGATGCTCCAGATCAGCGCGGGCCGGTAGTAGTGGCCGGATTTCGCGCCTCCGCCCGCCTGCGGCACCATGGTGATCCCGAGCTTGTTCTTGGTGAGGAGCTGGTAGCCGATGAGCTGGTTCGAATAGGTGAGGCCCATGGCCGATTTGCCAAGCGCCAGCGAATTGCGCTCGATCTGGTTCTGGTCGAGGGTCTGCACGTCGGCCGGCACGCAGCCGTTGCGCTTGCGCAGGTCCTCCCAGTAGGCGAACCACTCCTTGGCGTCGTCGACCGTGCAACCGAGCTTGGCGTCTTCCGTGTAGAGGCGCTTGCCGCGCTGGCGCAGCCATACGTCGAACACGTAGTGATAGCGGGCCCCGTAGGGCGCGCCCCAATAGTCGGGCCGGCCCACCGCCTTGGTGAGATCGACCGCCATGTCGGCGAATTCCTTCCAGGTGGTCTCGTGGGTCGGCGGCTTGATGCCGGCCTTCTCGAACACCGTCTGGTCGTAGAAGAGCGAGAACGAGTTGAGGCCGAGCGCCACGCCGTAGATCTTGCCGTTGGCCCGGCACAGGTCGACCATCTTGTCGCCGAAGCTGGAGATGTCGAGCTGCTTGCCCACGAACTCGTCCATGGGCTTGGCGGCGCCGCGCCCGGCATAATCGGCGAGGCTGCTCGGCTCGAGCTGGAACACGTCGGCGATGTTGCGGCCCGCCATCTGGGTGCCGATCTTGGCCCAGTAATCGGCGCCCACGGGCTCGCCGGCGATCTCGATGCCGGTGCGCTCCTGGAACAGCTTGCCCACCTCGGTGGTGCGCCGCGCCCGGTCCGGCGATCCCCACCAGGTGCAGCGCAGCCGGCCGCCTTCGCCCTGCGCCCAGCTCAGGCCCGGAGCGCCCACGGTCGCGGCGCCGCCGAGCGCGAGGGCGGATTTCAGCAACGTACGACGATTCAAGTCAGTCTTCATCATGTCCTCCCGTTCGCTTCTGGATGTTCTCTTCGCGAGGTGGCGAGAAGCGCGCCCCCCGGAGTGTCGTTATAGAAGTCAGGCCGCGCCACGCGCGCGCGCCTTCGCTTCTTCCAACAATTGACGAAACACGGCCGCATCGGCCCGGAACTGCTCAGGGCTGTCGTCACGGACGAATTCCAGCATGGCGAAACGCTCGCGCGGCCAGCGGGTGGCGGGAGCGTTGCTCAGGACCTCGCTCCAATAGGCGCGCTGCTCCGACAGGGGATAGCGCGCCTTCTCGCGGTTCCAGGCGAACACATGGACATGCGACGTGTCGGAGCCGACCGCGCGGAATTCGTCGAGCGCCTCGTCGAGCGGCAGACCCGGGCGCGGCTGCCAGTAGAGGAACACGTTCGGGTCGTCGATCTCCGCCATGAGCCTCTGCGCCGAGGCGAGATCGTCGGTCAGGGAATTCGGATGGTATTCGAGAGAGAGCGTCACGGAAGCATCGTCCGCTTGCCGAGCCATGCGCCGGATCAGCGCGGCGGTGTGAGCGCGCTCGTCCGGGGAATAGGTGGCGGAATCGCGGTTGCGCGATCCGGGCCAGATGCGGATGTTCGGCGCGCCGAGCGCCTGCGCGGTTTCGAGCACCTGCGCGAAGGCTGGTTCGTCGTCGCTCGGTGGCGCGATATAGGACCCGTAGGAGATCACCGCGAGGCCGGCATCCTCGGTCAGGCGCCGCACGTGGCGCGCGAAGTCGGGCTGGCCGGGCGGGACATGCACGTCGCCCGCCCACTCGATTCCCTCGATCCCGCATTCGGCCGCCAGCCGGACGATGGTTCTCGGCGCAAGCGTGCGGAACGTGACCGAGCACAGGCCGGGGCGGAACGACGTCATGCCATCGTCTCCAGGGCTGCGGGCGTGATGGCGGAGAGCAGGGGACGTCCCTCGACGAAACGCTCGATCTCCTCGACGGTGAACTCGCCAAGCATCTCGCGCTCGTTGCCGATGGCGCCCGCGATGTGCGGCGTGAGGAAGACGTTCGGAAGATCGTAGAGCGGCGACGATTCTTCCGGGACTTCCGGATAGGTCACGTCGATGATCGCGTCAATGCGGCCGGTGCCGAGCTCGGCGATGAGATCGTCCTGCTTCACGATGATGCCGCGCGCCGTGTTGATGAGCGTGGTCCCGTCGCGCATGAGCGCCAGGTGCCGGCGCGTGATCATGCCTTGGGTCGAGGGCAGGGCGGGCGCGTGGACCGACACCACGTCCGAGAGCCGCATGAGATCGTCGAGCGACACGCTCTCGACGCCGAGCGCCGCCGCCTCGCGCGCGCTCACATAGGGGTCGTGCAGAAGAATCCGGAAGCTGAAGGGCTCGAGATACTCGATGACGCGGCGGCCGATCCGCGACGCCCCGATGATGCCGATCGTGCGATGGAAATTTCCGACCGGCTGCGCGGTGAGCGGAAACGTCCGCGAGCGGTTCCGGTCGGCCCGGTAGAGATCGCGGAAGCGGAACACCTGCTTGTTGGCGAACAGGATCGCCGCGAGGGTGAACTCGGCCACCGGGATCGCGTTCGCCTCCGCCGCATGGGTGACGGCGATTCCGGCCTCGAGGACGTCCGGCGACAGGAAGCCTTTGACCGTGCCGGCCGCATGGGCGATCAGCCTCAGGTTCGGGGCGAGCTCGAGGATGTCGCGCCCGATGGCCGGGCAGCCCCAGCCGGTCACGAGGATCTCCGCCTGCCGGAGCAGAGCCAGGGCCCGACCTTCGGTCAAGGACCGGAGCGGGCTCCGGTCGAGGATCGTGCAGGACCGGGCGAGCCGGTCCAGCAGGGGTGACGTAAGAACACCTTCGGTCCGGACAGGATCCATGGCGAAGACGACGCGGTGGCGGCCGGTCATGGCGTCGTCCTCCAGGCGATGGCCCCGACCCGGCGGCCGTCCCGCGCCACGAGCGATTCGAGGTCCGCGACGGCCGGCGCGGCTGGTATCTCCTGCCAGAACCGGCCGGCATCGCACCGATCGGTCAATGCGAGGGCGGCCGTGGCCAGAACCGTTTCCCCGGCCGGGATATCGCCGCGCAGCTGCGGCACGAAGGTCTTCGGGTGGAGCAGATTCGTGTTCGGAGGCGCTTTCAGCGCGACGCCGCGTCTTTCGATCGACGATCCCAGATCCGCGATGCCGCTGCAATCGGCCGCCCCGACGACCAGCGCTCCGCCGCTGCGCTCCTCGATCGTCTCCAGCTTCCGATAGGCGTCGGCCCGCGGGATCGCGAAGCCCCCCTCGGCGGTGGCGAGCGGGCGCGGGGTCCTGATCCGGTGGACCCGGATGTGCCATGGGGCGGCCGGGAGGAGCCAGGTCTCGACCTCCACGTCGGCCCATGGCCGCCAGCGGCCATAGAGAACGCTTCCCGCGATCAGGGCCTCCTCGTTGGTCTCGCGCACCCGGAAATGCCGGCCGTCGTCGCTGAAGCCGAGCATCCCGTCGAGCGCCGCGCCCTCGAAGATCCGCTCGTCGCTCTCGACGCTGAAGGCGTAGCGGGACGAATAGGCGAACTTGGCGTATTTCTCGCTGCCGAACCGCATCTGCAGGTTTTCCTGGCCGGACGACAGGGCGACCACGTTGCCGGGCGTTTGCATCATGACCATGCCGGGCTGCGGCTGCGGCGAGGGCTCGCCCAAGGCGGGAGCCGGCGCCTCCTCGGCGGTCCAGAACGGGTGCGAGGCGGGCAGGGCCAGCGGCAGGAAGGCCTTGAAGGCCCAGTAGGGGGAGCCGGCCGAGTTGTAGTTCTCCGACATCAGCAGGTTGGCGTAGCCGAACCCGACCGTGAGCACGCCGCTCCGGTCCGTGATCGGGTACCGGCCCCACCAGCGCAGATGGCGCAGATAATAGCCCTTCACCACGCCCCAGGGCAGGGCCTCCTCGTCGGCGAAGGCGAGGGCGGCCCAGAACCCGGCGCACGCGAACCGGTAGGTCATGCTGCGGCCGAAGACGAGCGCGCCGCCATCGTCCGCGAACCAGTGCCGGATGTTCGGCGCGAACAGGCGCGCCCAGTCGCGGAACCGGCGCTTGCGGTCCCCGTCGGTGGTGGCCAGGGCCGCGTAGATCAGCCCGTAGAAATGCATCGCGAAGGGGATGTAATGGTCCACCCGGGGCACGTTGCCGTCCCGGTACCATCCGTCGCCGAGATAGAAGGTTTCGAGCTCCTGGAGGTATTGCTCGGTCAGGCTCCGGTCGAAATCGACTCCGATCCGCTCGAGGCCGAGGTCGATCATCACCCGGAAGAACTTCCAGTTGTTGTCCGCGAACTGATGCGGGCGGGCCTCCAGCAGGTAGGTGGCGACGTTCCTCCGCGCCCGGTCGTCCAGCGGATCCCACAGGTGCTGGGGCACGAGGCGCAGGGCGAAGCCGAGCGCCGCCAGCTCGACCATCCTCTGGTCGCGGTCGGTGACCTTGCCCCAATATTCGGGGTGGTCCGGATCCGTCCCGTTGGCGAGGCCCTTCGCGAACAGGGGCCAATGCGGAAAGTCGCCGCCGCCGGCCGCATAGGGCGCCAGGCCCCAGAGCGGCCGGGCAAAGCCTTCCAGATCCGCGGCCGCCTGGTCGAAATGGGCCGCCGTGGCGCTCAGGCTCACCCGGGCGCCGCCTTCCGAGAACGCCGGCAGGAGCGGGTCGAACAGGTCGAGAAGCGCCTGCTCCACATCGGCTCTCGTCCTGAGCGGGTTGGCGGCCAGGGGATTGGCATAGGCGGGCGTATAGGTCATGCCGGGAATTCCTCGTCCGCGGACGTCTTGGAAAAAGCCTGGACGGTCGCGCCGTCCACCAGCCGGACAGCCAGCTCGACCTTGCGCGGATCGGCGCCCGGGTCGGCGATGCGCCTCTGCATGAGGTGATAGGCCTCCTGGCCGATCGCCTCCCGGTCAACCCGCATGGTGGTCAGGCGCGGGGTGGTCATGGACGCGCAGGGCAGGTCGTCGAACCCCATCACGGCGAAATCCTGAGGGATCGAGAGGTGGTGGTTGGTGACGGCTTCCATGACTCCGACCGCCATCATGTCGTTCATGCAGAAAGCAGCGGTAAACCCTTCGTCTGCCAGCAGAATCGCCTCCATGGCCTCGCACGCCGCCGTGCTGGTGCGCGGGGCGGTCGCGGGCAGATGGACGATCCGCGTGGTCACGCCCGCCGTCGCGGCCGCCGCCTCGAAGCCGCGGACACGCTCGCGGATCGTATGCCGGTGCGACATGGTGAAATGCAGGATCCGCCGATGCCCGGCGTCGATGAGGTGCCGGGTCGCGAGCCACGCCCCGTAGAAGTTGGCCGGCGACACGCAATCGAATTGCAGGTTCGGGTCGTTTCCGTTGACCCAGACGGTCGGGATGTCCGACTCGGCGAGCCAGCCGCACAGATCCTCGGGCGGATCGATGCCGACAAGAAAGATCCCCGCCGCCTCGGTCTCCGACAGGGTCTGCTTCAGCTCTGAAACCTTGACCGAGGAGGACCGGACGAGGCGCGGCAGGAGGGTGCCGCCCGACCGGGCGGCGGCTCCTCGAAGTCCGCTGAGGATCCCCTCGTAGAACACCCCTAGACCGCCGGTCGCCTGGTCGACCGGGATGAGCGCGACCGAGCGCTGGTTCTGAGGCTGCGGGCTCGGCACCGGACGGACGTTGTAGCCGAGTTCGGACGCGATCCGGATCACCTGATCCCGCACGTTCGTGCTGATCCCGGGCTCGTTCGCGAGAACACGCGACACGGTGCTGACCGAAACGCCGGCGAAGCGGGCGATGTCCGTCTGTCGCGGTCGACGGCTGAGGCTCGCTCTCGTCATCTCCTCCCACCTCTTGTTCGTTGCATCGATTTGTTGCGCAGGGCTGCGAAACTTGCAATCGTCGTGCAAATGCAAATTTTTGCGGTGCCGGGAGGCGGCTTTCGGGTCGGATGCTCAATCCCCTGAGGGGCGCAATCGCGCCAGGGCGGGGCGGTGATTCAACGCCGCGCTCCCCCGGCCTGCGTGCCGGCGAGAGCGGCCGCGATGATCACAGTGCCGCCGATCACGAGGGAAGACGTCGGGACGATGCCGAAATACAGGTAGTCGGCCATGGCCGAGAAGACGATCACCACATAGCTGAGCGGAGCCAGGATGCTCGCCTGCGCCAGTTGATGGGAGCGCAGGAAGCAGAACTGGCCCACTTGGGCCAGGGTGCCGATGACGAGGAACGCGGGCAGGTCGCTGAGCCCCGGGGGCACCCAGACGAGAACGGCCGGGACGGCCGTCAGAACGGCAAGGCCGATTGTGTAGAAGACCATCAGGACCACCGCGTGTTCGCCGGTCAGGCGGCGCGTCTGGATGACGCTCAACGAGCCGAACAGAACCATTCCCAAGGCTGCCAGAAGACCCCAGTCCCAGCTCATGGAGCCGGGTTTCAGGATGAACAGCACACTGGCGAAGCAGATGAGGGACGATACCCAGTGCCGCGGCAGGATGCGTTCGCCCAACATGGCGGCGGCAAGGCCCAGAATGACGAAGGGCCGCGTGAAGCCGATCACATTCACGAGCGTCAACGGCAAAGCCGTGGTGGCGGCGTAGTTGCAGCTCAATGCAACGGTGCTGCACAGAACGCGTCCGAAATGCCCCTTCAATTGGCGGCTGTTGAAGACGTCGGATCGGTAGCGCCAGACGAGAGGCGCAATGAGCAGCAGCCCGATGACGGCGCGGAAAAAGACGAGCTGGATGGCGGGGAACGTGGCGCCAGCCTGCTTGATGACGCCCATCGATGTGACGACGAGCACCATGTCGGCCAAGGCGAAGACGGCGCCTTGCCGGTTGGCGAGGTGCCGGTCTCTGACGTCTTTCGGGGGCATCATGAAGGAGGAGGACCAGAAGGATCAGGGCTGACATTGAGCCAGTCCGCCGACAACTGTCATCGCCCCTCGTTAATATCCGCTTATCGGCGTCCGGAAACGAACGGCCGATCCGGTCGCCCGCCCGGGCATCGCCCCGATCCAGGCCTCCGGCCGGAACCCCGTCGATCGGCGGAGCCCATCAACGGTCGATGATCGTGTACTCCGCGTCGATGACGCCGTCCGCGCGACGGTCCCTGTTCTGACGCGCGCGACGGCGAAGATGCAGATACAGCGCCGTCCCGCCGGCGAGCAGGAGCGGGAGGAGGACGAAAAGGCCGATCAGCATCATGGCCACAAGCGCGATACCGGCCGCGGCCACGGCCAGGACCCGCACCAGAACGGACAGGACGCCGCCGTTGCGAAGGCCGGGCGTTTCGGTTCGAATGAATGTGTTGTCCATCATGGATCCTCCGGTTGCGGGAGCGCTCGTTGGCTCAAAAGCAAGAGAGGCGTCCGACATCGCGAGCGGCGACCCGCTCGCCAGAGGGTCCCGGAGCCCTAGGCTTAGCCAATGTGGGGGGAGAATCTGGCCGGTGCAAGACCCGGGACGCCGGTCTGCCGCGGGAGCAAGCACTCGGACTGCATCGGGAACGGGCCGAGTGCCTCGACACGCCCGGCTGGCAAGCTCGTCATCGAACGATGAGGTCATGCCCGGGACCCCGCGCCGGGTCGGCGTCTTGGTCAAGCCTGGCGCGCCGGCCTCCGTCGACGCCCGCGAGCAGGGCAATCCGCTCGCGACTGTACCACGATAACGTAGCGATAGACTTGGTCCGGTTGATCGTCATGCCTCAAGAGGAACGGGCCCGAGTCCAACACGCTGCTTGCATTGTCGCCGGGACATCCCGTTAAATGACACGGTGCTTCCGTCCATGATCGGTGCAAGCTGAGGCCGTAATGAAGTGTCCACGTTGCGCGCATTCAAGTCCGGACAACGCCCGGTTCTGTAGCCAATGTGGCGCACCGCTCCTTCCGGCTTCATCGCTCGAGGAGATCGAGCCGGCAGCGCATGGAAGCACGGAGGAGTTCAAGCCGGTCACCATTCTCTTTGCGGATATTGTTGCTTCGACCGAGCTCGTTTCCAATTTGGACCCGGAACAGGCGATGAGACGTCTCGCACCGCCCGTATCGCTGATGCGGCAGGCTGTGGAACGCTTCGGCGGGACGCTGATTCACACCTTGGGTGATGGAATCATGGCGCTCTTCGGGGCGCCGCAGATTCAGGAAGGCCATGCCTTGCTGGCCTGCCAGGCGGCCTTGGCGATTCACTCGGATATCAATCAGGTGCCCGGTGCGACGGCGGTCCGGATCGGCCTTCACTCCGGCCTGATCGTTTCCGAGACCAAGTATACCGGAGCGATCAACGAGCGGGAGGCCTACGGAGTCGCCATCCATATCGCCAACCGGGTGCAATCCTTGGCCGAGCCTGGTGCGATCTACCTCAGTGAAGACTGTTATCATCTGGTTGATCGGTATTGCTCCGCAAGGCTCGTCGGGCGCAGAAGCATCCGTGGTCTGGCGCATGACATCACCGTCTACGAGCTCCTCGGCCTTCAGGCGACGTCATCCGGGGAGCTTTTCACAAGCTCCAATCTCACGCTCTTCCAAGCTCGAGAGCACGAGATGGCGATCCTGGAGAACGCCCTGCAGGCGGCCCTGCGCGGCAACAGTCACGTGGTCGGAATCTGCGGCTCCGCCGGAAGCGGCAAGTCGAGGCTTTGCTACGAGTTCGCCAGGCGATGCCGCAGAGAACAGATCCCGGTCGTAGAGGTGAGGGTTCAACCCTATGGGAAGGCTGCGCCGATTCAGCCAATCCTCGAGGTCGTCAGGCTATTGCTTGGGATTTCTGCCAATGACGACTCGGCCAAGGTGCGCCAGCACGTCATGGACCGATCCCATGAATTGAGCTCTCCTCCGGACAATGCTCTGTCGACGCTCTTTGAGTTCCTCGGCGTCGCCCAAACCGCTTCGGCATCAGCATTGCCTCCGAAGATGCGTCATGCAGCGCTTCTGGATTCCATCTCCTGGTTGGTGTCCGGACATGCCTCCAGGCCTCACGTCATCATTCTGGAAGATCTTCATTGGCTGGACGAGGCGAGCGAGGCCTTCCTGGAGACCCTGTTCCGCTCCATCGTCGGCTCTCATGCCTTGATGATCGTGAATTATCGCCCGTCTTACCGAGCGACCTGGGCAGACCATGACCACTTCCATCGTCTGGAGCTGCGAGACCTTGATCGCGGGCAAATCGATGCGCTCATATCCTCCGTCATCGGCTCACATGTCGACTTGGCTGATGTTCGGGAGCGTATTGCCGAACGCTCGGACGGCAATCCCTTCTTTGCCGAGGAAATCATCCATTCGCTGGTCGAGAGCCATGTTCTCATCGGGAAGCCCGGCGATTATCGTCTCGGCGGTGAGATCAGCAACAACCCCCTTCCCGTGACGCTTCAGGCCGTGATCGGCGAGCGCATAGACAGATTGCCGTCCTTCGATCGGACACTCCTGCAAATGGCCTCCGTCATCGGGAAAGAGTTTCCGTATGCGGTCCTGCAGGCTGTAAGCGCTCAGGAGTCGGATGTCGGAATCGAGGATGCACTCCTCCGGCTCTGTGTCGCCGAGCTTCTTCAGGAGCAGAACCGGCCCGACAGTCGTTACTATACCTTTCGCCATCCGCTCATTCAGGAAGTCGCTTATTCAAGCCAATTGAAGGCACGAAGAAGCAGACTTCATGCCTTTGTTGCTCCTGCCTTGGCCAGCCATTATGCCGAGCGCCAGGACGAGGTCGCCGGACTTATCAGCTTCCATTACGAGATGGCAGGGGTCCTCTCCAAAGCTGCGGAATACGCCTGCAAAGCCGCCGAGTGGATCGGGTCGATGCACCCCGCCCAGGCGATCAAGCAATGGCAGGTTGTGCATCGCCTCGTGCACGCACAGAGCCCGGCCATGAAGGACAACGCCTTGCTCATCCTGTCGAGCGCCCAGATCGCCTGGCTCGGCTGGCGCGAGGGGATGGGCGCGAAGGATGCTGCTCCCTATATCCAGGAAGCGCTGGCGGTCGCCAAGGAGACGGACGATACGATGATCCCTCTGCTTCTGTTCGTGGAGGCACGGATCAGCGGCGCAAGCGGAGGAGCCGCCGACCATTACGTGACACGAGTCAGGGATGCGCTGGCCATACTCGATGGAGCATCAGATCAAAGTCGGGCCGCTACACTCTACGCGTCCTTGAGCCAAGCCTATGGCTGGGCGGGCCTCTTCAACGAGGCTCTCGAAGCCAATGACCGGGCCATGTCCCTGTTGCAGCATGTGCAGGACTTTGAAAACCGCTTTCTCGGTTATAGCGTCGAACATTGGACGCTCAGCCTCCGAGCCAGAATCCTCATCCACCTCAGCCGGATTGACGAGGGAAGGGCGTGGCTCGACCATATGCTTTCGATCGAAGACGGGCTGATCGATCCGACGGTTCAATTCATCAGTCATCTCGGCTACGTCGATCTGGCCTGGCTTTCCGGAGATCCTGCCCTGGCGAAACAGCACGCGATCCGGGTGAGCCAACTCGCGGAGCGTCACGGTACGCCCTATCTCAAGGTCTTCTCCTTTGCCTGCATGGCCATGGCTCAAGCATTGGAAGGGAACACTCAGTCGGCCATCCAAGGTTTCGAAGACGGGCTGAACTTCATGCATTCGGCAAGAGCGGCGCTGGATTATGAGCCTGATATGATGGCCAGCCTGGCTGAATGCCAAGCTCACGCGAAACACTTCGGAGACGCACTTCTCACGGCCGAGCGAACGATCAGCCTGTCCCGGGACCGGGCGACCCGGTTGACCGAGTGCCGCGCGTTGATCGTCGCGGGTGCCGCCTTGATAGAGCAGTTCGGAAGCCAACGTCACCAGGATGCTTCAAGGCTGTTGCAGGACGCGGAAACGTTGATTCGGGCCACAGGCGCAACTGTCCTCGAGCCGCGTCTGAAAGCCGCTCAGAGTAAGCTCTTGGCCGAGTGCCGATAGCGCCCCATGAGCGCGCTCGCATCGTAACCACCCGACAATCAGCGTTTCCAAGTCGCGAGGCCGCTTGTGTCCATAGTCGGAGCTGAGCCCCTAGCGCATCGGACGGACCCAGAGGGCCGCGTCAGCGAAAAGTGGACCCGGTTTTCGCTGGCGCGGCCCGCTGGGTCCGACTCATCCGATGCGCCGGTCAAGAGAGGGAGCCTCGGATGAATCCCAAAAGTGGTGTCCACCTTTCACGTCCGAGGCTCTAGGCTTCATGAGAAGGGTGAACTCACTCATCCCATAGCCCTCGATGAGAGAAACTTCCGCGCCGAGATGCGACTCGCAGAAGGCGATCCACCGGTCAGGAGTCGTGCAGTATAGGCCCGGCCTCGCTTCCTGCCCGAACCCGGATTCATGAACGAAGTTCACCGCGTAGCCTTTACGGCTTGTCGCAGCGAGATGCAGCAACGTCGTTTCGATGACGTGCTCCCAGTTCGGGCGCGGCAGATCGAGCATGACGTTGAATATTCCGCTCGCGATGCTGTAATCCGCCGACCGTGGGCTTTCCCAGCCATGATGGAACCGGATCGCATCTCCTGACCAGCGCTTTCTTCCGCTGCGAACCATCGCGAGAGACACGTCGACTCCGAGATAATCGACGACATCCTCAGGATGATAGAGCGCGAGATAGTCGAGAAGCGCCCCATAGCCGCAACCGATGTCATTGATCGAGAATGGCGTGCCGAACTGGCAGATTTTGAGAAGCTTTCGAAAGCGCAGGGACTGCGTCGGCATGCAGCTCCAGTCGACGCCAAGAGGCGTCGGCCCGAAGCGGCGAAGCCTTCTCGTGTAATACGCCGCTACTTGCCCGTAACTCTCCTCAAGTCCGCCCGGCATCCCGTCCGCCACGGAGTGTGGCCCTCTACGTCCGCCGGGGCGCCTTGCGGCCGGTCTTGCTCGCGGCCTTGGTCGCCTTGCTTGCGCGAGCGGGCGCCTTTCGCGCGGCTGACGTGCTTTGTCCCGTAATCCGGGGAGCGGTCTTTGGGAGCATCGGGATCGACACGACGATGTGGTTCTGCTCGATGTAGAAGCGACCCGTCGGGGCATTTCTCACAATGACTCTGCGCCCGTCCTCGCTGCGGGAGTCGTGCGCCTGAAACAGGACGGGCAGTGGCCTGCGCGACGCCAGGTTCTCGACCATCATGTCCATGATGCGGTCGTTACCGTTGACACCGGGCATATCCGATTCGTAAGCCCCAAGGTCGCCGATCAATTGCAGCCATCTGTTCCGTGCGCGCGGGTTCCAAAACCCACCGAGGTTGAGTACCGCGACGCAGTCCCGGAGAGAGCGGCCGCGCTGGAAAATTTGGAATTCTCTCTGCAACTCGGCCATTTCCTCAATGCCCCCAAAGGCTTCCTTCGGACCTTGGGACGGGCCGAAACGAAGGTTCATGAGGTCGAACAATCCCGAGATGAAGATATCGTCTTCTTTCATGATGCGGCCCATAGGTCCCTCCGATTCCGCAGTGAAGACTTGGCGTGAATGTGTTCACGATGTGGCATCGCATCAGTCGATAAAAGAAGTGTCAAGATTAAATAGCCGATTACCCAGAGGAATGGGAGTATTTATGAACAATCAATTCTGAAGCTGTGTCTTTCGTGCCGCATTGGCTGGGACCGGTGCGGAAGATCGTTGGCAATAAGCCGCCACGGCAAGGTGCCAAGGGGGCCGCGCCGCGAACCGATCGCGTCGGTACGATGCCAAGCCTCGCGTAAGCCACGTCCCGGTCCACGCAGAAGAGGGTATTGTCGCGTCTCGTGTATTCATAAGTTTAGAATCGTTCTATTGATTGATTTTCCGCATTAAAATAATTAAAAACTAAAGTATTTGACTCGCTCAGAAAAGCTCTGCTAGGCGGAAAACTCCCTCGTGATTTGAAAGTTTCTGTCGTGAAATTCTCCCTTGCCTTGCTGACGTCCACGGCCATTATGTTGACTTCAGGTGATGCCTTCGCCCAATCGCCAGAGGCACGTGCCATTCAGCTCGAGGAGGTCACGGTCGAAGGGAGCAGAAGCGGGCAAGAAGGGGACCTCACCGCGAGCGGGTATGTCGCGACCGCGACCCGAAGCGCCACAAAGACGGACACGCCGATCCTCGAAACCCCCCAGTCGATCTCCACTGTCACGCAGGAGCAGCTCGAAGACCGCAAACCTCAGACTTTGCTCGATGCGGTATCCTACACGCCCGGGGTCAGAACCGGGGGCTATGGCTTCGATCCCCGATACGATGCCTTCTCCATCCGCGGCATCGATGTCACCTACACGGGTGTGTTCCGTGACGGCCTGCGTCAGGTCAACAGTCCAAATGGGCTGTTCCGCCTCGAACCTTATGGCCTGGAGGGAATCGCCATCCTGAGAGGGCCCGCGGCTTCCATCTATGGCCCGAGCAGCACGGGAGGCATCGTCGACCTGATCTCGAAGCGTCCGACGTTTCTGCCGTTCCGCGAGGTCGAGGTCCAAACCGGATCCTACGGGCGGCTGCAGGGCAACTTCGATCTCTCGGGTCCGGCCAATGCCGACAATACGGTCTTCTACCGGCTGACCGGGCTCGTGCGGGATGCGGGAACCGAGATCGATGCGGTCAAAGACGACCGGATCTTCATCGCGCCAGCCGTCACATGGAGGCCAAACGACGCCACAACGCTGACGATCCTTGGCGAATACATGGATTCGACGACGGGTGGCACAGCCGCCTATCTGAATGACTATGCGACCGATGCCGCCGGAAATCCGACCAGCCTTTCGATCGGCGCGACCCGCACATTCGCCGGGGACAGGCGCTACAACGATTTCCGGCAGCAACAGGGCCGGATCGGCTACGAGTTCGAACACCGCATCAACGACATGTTCACCCTGCGCCAGCGCACGCGGTTCTCCTCGCTCGGCACCAACCAGGAATACTACTATGGCGGGTCGGGTCTCACGCGCGAGAACAACTGGGGCATCGTGTCCGATACCCACCTGGAAACCCGCCTGAGAACCGGCGCTGTCGGCCACACGATCTTGACCGGCCTGGACGTCAGCCGCCTCAGCTATGTCTCCAAGCAGGGGTTCGGCATCGTTCCCATCGGGTCCGACCCGTCGCTCAACTATCGCGAGGAGCAAACGCAGACACTCGCAGGCCTCTACATCCAGGACCAGGTCAAATGGCAAAACTGGCGTCTGACTCTTGGCGGTCGCCACGATTGGCTGTCGAGTGACTTCGACACCGCGGGACTCGAGTTCGACCAGAACGACAGCAAGTTCACGGGGCGCGCCGCTCTGGGCTACGTGACCGATTTCGGTCTCGCGCCCTATGTGAGCTGGGGAACATCGTTCACGCCCAATCCGGGTACGGTCCTCGGTGGAGCGGTGGCCGAACCGACGACGGGAGAGCAGGTCGAGGTCGGCGTGAAGTACGACCTGCCGGGGGTCAATGCCTCCCTTCGGGCGGCCGTCTTCGACATCCGGCAAGAGAATGCCGTGGTCTATCAGGTCATTGACGCCACGAACCGGCAGGTCCAGCTCGATCTGCGTTCCCAGGGCTTTGAACTCGAGGGTGTCGCCTCTCTCGCCGACGGATTGAACGTCCAGGCATCGTACTCGTACATCGATGCCCGCATCGAGAAGCTGACCCCGGAAACAATCGGCAATCGGCTGACGAGCGTTCCCTATCATACGGCGGCGCTTTGGCTCGATTATACGGTCCAGGACGGGCCGGCGAGGGGGCTCGGCATCGCCGGCGGGGTCCGCTATGTCGGCTCCAGCGCCGGGGACAACCTCAACCGCCCTGTCATCGAGAACGAGCCTCGCGCCTATATCGACGCTGCGATCCGCTACGATCTGGAGAGTCTCGACCCCAGCCTCAAGGGCGTGCGCTTCCAGGTGAACGCAACGAACCTGCTCGACGAGGACGGTCAGGTCTGCACATCCAACTACTGCTACTGGGACGAGGGCCGCAAGGTGATCGCCAGCCTGCGCTACCGGTGGTGACGATGACTGCAACAGGAGTGCCGCTCAGCCGGAGTTCCGGCTCCCCGCTCGCCGTCATCCTTGCGATCGGAGGACTCTATGTCGGCCAGAGCATCATCGGAGGCGTGACCTTCAGTGCTCTTCCCACCGTGCTTCGTGACCGCGGGTTTCCTCTTGACCAGATCGGGCTGACCTATATCGCAGTTCTGCCTTGGGTGCTGAAGTTCCTCTGGGCTCCAGCGGTCGAGCGGTTTCGTCTGCCGCCCGCAGGGTCAAGCCGCTCACGATCCATCGTTCTGACCGGAGGGCTGATCTCCGGCATTTGCTTCCTCCTGGCAGCGCTCATCGGCCCGACCAGCTTCGTGCCGCTGATGGCCCTGTTCGTGGTCGTCGCCTTTGCCGCCTCGACGGTGGACATCGCATGCGACGGCCATGCCGTGGAAAGCCTTTCCACCCGATACCATGGCTGGGGCAACGCCGCACAGGTGGGGGGCGCGTATCTCGGCTCCGCGATCGGTTCCGGTCTTTTCCTTGTCCTTGTGGCGCAGTTCGATTGGCCGTTGGCCATGATCGCCATGGCGACGCTGCTCGTGCTGCTCGGTCTGCCCTTCGTCCTGTCACCCGCACCCATCCCGAACGGCGGGCGATCCCATTACCCCTCTCTGCGCGACGCGCTGAACCGCGCCGAGATGCGCAAGGGGCTCGGGCTCGCCGCTCTTTACGCGGTCTCGCAAAAGTGGGGCTTGGCGATGCTCGGGCCTTTCCTGATCGATTCCGGTCTCGATCTCGGCGCCCTGGGAATGATCAATGGAGCCGGAGGGATGATTATCGGATTCGGATGTGCGGTGCTGGGCGGAGGTCTGGTCCGATTCTGGGGCTCGCGATCCGTGATGATCATTGCGCTCGTCCTGCAGGCCATCGCCCTCTCCGGTCTTGCGGCCGTCGCCGTCACAGGAGGAGGATCGCGCGGCCTCCTGCTCTGCCTCGCGCTCGCAAGTTCGTCCGCCATCATGGCGTTGGGGTTCGTGGCCCTTTATGCCCAGTTCATGGCGCTCGCGGACCCACGCCAGGCAGGGATCGACTTCACGCTGCTGCAATGCATGGATGCGCTCGTCAGCATGGCCGGCGGCATGGGAGCGGGCTGGATCGCACAACATTACGGCTATGGTGCCTGCTTCGGGCTGTCCGCATTCCTCGCGCTGCTGGCAACACTGCCGGTGAGTCTCCTGAGTGCGAGGTCCAAGAGGCTGGAAGGGGCAACGACCCGTCATCAGCCCGGGCGTCCGCTCACGCAGCAATCCTGATGGCGAGCGCACCGCAACCTGGAGGCATGGGGCTAGGCCGTGCGACGATCCTTCGCAGACCCGGGGCGCCTGGGACCGCAAAGGTCCTGCGGGGCGCCGATTGCGCTTGGAGGATATTAGGACTAAATATCTCAACGAACCCTCCGGCCGAATTGCCGCTTCGGCAATGGCGATCATCTGCAAAGACGACATTCGCCCCATGTATCGGCAGAGCCGGCAAGAGGCCGCGTCGTTGTGCCCTCCAACCTGAAAGTCTCCCGGTAACGGACAATGGCGGTCGTTGCATTCTATAGCGCTCTGCGTCCGGGATTTCGCTCGAAGGATTTCTTCACGACCATTGTCGGAGAAGTCAGCATTGCAGCAGGGTCGAACTGGGAGACCGCCCGCTTCCAGGTGAATGTGGATCATGTGATGGTCGATGTTCTCTATGGAGGTCCCGTCGTGTCTGAAGCGGGGGGACGGGTCGCCTCTATCGAATTCAGTCTGAACGGCAATCTCTGGCTGACTTATGGAGAACGGGGCGGCTTGCCTCTGTTCGAATATACCGGGCTTTCCAGCTTTCAGGAGCAAGGTGCTGCGGTTCTCGATGCAATCATGGCAGGCGCCGACCAACTCACCGGGTCTTCGAACGGTGATTATCTCGAGGGATCCGCCGGAGACGATCGACTCGACGGCGGAGCAGGTGCGGATACGCTGGACGGCGGATCCGGCAACGACACCTACTTCATCGACAGCCGGGACGATCGCATGTTCGAGGCTTTCGGGGGCGGCCGCGACATCGTGTGGAGCACCGTCAGCTACGCCCTGGCGGCGGATGCGGAGATCGAAGAACTGCGGGCGGCCGACGATGTGAGTTCCCTTTCTCTGATCGGCAGCGACTTCGCGAACCTGATCGTCGGGACCTCGGGTGACGACGAGCTCGATGGCAAGGGCGGCGCCGACGTCCTGACCGGGCGGCAGGGAAACGATCTGTACATTGTCGACACTCCCTGGGATCTGGTCCGGGAAGAGATCGGCCAGGGATACGACACGGTCATCACGCAAGTCTCGTTCACCTTGAACGACAATGTCGAAGTCCTGAAGGCCGCCGGCGGTTCCTCTCCCGTCTCTCTCGCAGGCAATGACCTCTCGAACGAGATTTTCGGCAACAGCGGCGCCAACCTCATCCAAGGCTTCGACGGGGAGGACCGGCTTTACGGCGATGGTGGCGACGACATCGTCGATGGGGGCCTGGGGCAGGACCTTCTGTACGGAGGAATCGGCAACGACCTGATGTCGGGGCAGGATGGGAACGACGTTCTCTACGGGGACACGGGCAACGACACGATGGATGGTGGTGCCGGCCATGACCGTCTCTACGGCGGTGCGGACAGCAATTGGCTCATCGGACAGAGCGGCGACGATACCCTCTATGGAGGAGTGCACGCCGATACCCTGCAGGGCGGCGAAGGAATCGATCGGCTTTACGGTGACGCCGGGAACGATCTTCTCGATGGCGGCGCCGGCAAGGACACCCTCGCCGGCGGTTGGGGCCGAGACACTTTCCTGTTCAGGAACACGCTCAATGCCAAGACCAACGTGGATACGATCACGGATTTCAACGTGAAGGACGATACGATCCGTCTGGAGAACAGCATCTTCAGGAAGCTGCGGAAGACAGGCAAATTGCACTCGGACTATCTCACCGTCGGGAGCAATTCGCACGATGCCAATGATTACCTGATCTATAACAAAAAGAACGGCTCCCTGTCCTATGACGCAGACGGATCGGGATCCAAGGACAGACCCATCCTCTTCTTCAAGCTGAAGTCCGGTCTCGACATCACGGAGAAGGATTTCTTCGTCATTTAGAGCATCGTGCGGACCCAGAGGGCCGCGTCAGCGACCCAGCGGGCCACGCTAGTGAAAAGTGGACCCTTGAACCGCCTGTGGCGCCGTCGCGCGAAGCCATTCGTCATTCCCGCGCTTGGCAGACATCCACCCAGTCGGCGCCGACGAGCTCAGCCATCCTTAAGGGGTTGATGCGGATGGCCGTATGGATCGAGCCGGCCGCCGGAACGACTTCTTCGAAAGTCTTCAGGGAAATGTCGCAATAGACCGGCAGCGGTGTGGCCAACCCGAAAGGGCAGACCCCGCCGACCGGATGACCCGTGAGAGCCTGAACCTGTTCGGCGTCCAGCATGGATGCCTTGCCGCCGAAAGTCGCCTTGACCTTGCGGTTATCCAGCCGGGCCGTGCCGCTCGTGACCACCAGGAAGCTCTTTTCTCCCACCCGCAGGGAGAGGGTTTTGGCGATTTTCTCCGGCTCGACGCCGTGCGCCTCGGCCGCCTGAGCGACGGTGGCGGTGCTGGTCTGCATTTCGATGATTCGAAGGTCCGGTGCATGACGAGCCAGAAATGCGCGAACGGATTCAAGGCTCATAGACAGGTACTCCATCGATGGAAGACGAGGGGTCGAGCATGCCACAGCGAGACCCCGGTCGCGAGATGCCAGGATAACGGACGCTCGACCCGGCGCGTTAGAGCTGTTTCCACTGGCGTGGAATCACCTCTCTTCTTGGCTGTGCCGCATTTTTGACGGCGAACCGGATCCACTTCGCCGAAAAATGCTCTGGAATCTCTACCGGTCTCCATCGGGGTAGTCGGCTGAAAGGCTTGTCTCCGACCAAGCGTCGATCTCCGCGAGCGTATCTTTCAGCTTCTCCCGAATGCCATCAAGCGCAATCGCACCTAACACCAGGTGCTTGGGTGGATCGCTCGATTCGACCGCCTTGATGATGGCCTCGGCCGCCCGCACCGGATCGCCGGGCTGCTTTCCGCTGTAATTAGCCGTCGTTTCCAGGCGGACTCCAACCGTATCCCTGTAGTCTTCGAGGGTCGGCCGCCGCTGTTGCAGGGAGCGCCCGGCCCAATCGGTCCGAAAGGGCCCGGGTTCGACACACGTGACCTTGATCCCGAGTGGGGCGACCTCTTTGGATAGGGCGTCCGACAGGCCCTCCACCGCGTGCTTTGTCGCGGCGTAATAACCGGAACCAGGATAGCCGATGAACCCGGCTTGCGACGAGATGTTGACGATATGCCCACGCCGCCGGGCTCGCATGCCGGGCAGCACGGCACGGGTCATCGCCGCGAGGCCGAAGACGTTGGTCTCGAACTGGGCACGGATCTCTTCATCGGTGCCCTCCTCGATGGAAGCCTGATATCCATAGCCGGCGTTGTTCACGAGCACGTCAATCGACCCGAAGCGCGCCTCTGCTTCGCTCACGGCGGCCTTGATGTCTTCATCGCTGGTCACATCGAGCGAGACGGCGAGAGCCTTGTCTTCATAGCCCCGGGTCAGATCTTCGACACGCCCGACGTCTCGCGCGGTCACCACGGCACGCCAGCCCCGCTTCAGCACCAACTGGGCGAGTTCCCGCCCGAACCCGGTGGAGCAGCCGGTGATGAACCAAACGGGATTCTCGGTGAGCGGCATGGATCATTCCTTCTGGAATCGGATCGATCGGGTGGGATATAGGAGCATTCGGAGGAGAGGGAATAGCGGCGCGCATCGGGCCTGAGCGGCACCCGGGCCGCTCGGGCGGACGGACGTCACTTCCCTCCGGCCTGTGGGCGCATCACGCCTTTCTCGTCACGACGCAAGGGTGCCGCTTGCTTCGGCAACGGAGCCCCGGGGGCGTCCGCCACCGTCACGCCGTAGGGCCAGTCGGCAGGAGCGATGGCCACGTAGCGCGCATAGCCGCCCGTGCCGCCGAGGGGCTTGGCGAAGCCGATGGAGATCAGCGCTCCCGTCTCGGGAACCTTGTCCAGATTGGCCACCCCCTCCGCCTGTGTGAAATGGTTGTGCAGAAGCCAGGATTCGCCCTCCAGCGTTGGTGTCGTGTCGGTGTCGAGAGGCTCGTGTCCGTGAAACAGGATCTTGCGCTCCAGGTGCAGAAACTTGAGGGCGTCGAGGCTGACACCTGGATGGGGCTTGCTCGCGAAGCGGGCAGGGTCGCTCCAGCCCTTGTACCAATCGGACCGGACCATGACGACGGCGCCCTCGGGGATGCGGCCGTTCCTGGACTCCCAATCGCGAATATCCTCCAGACTCAGGTGGTATCCGGGGTCGGCTGCCACCTTATCGTGGATCGGGATCACCACCAGCGGGCGAACCGCATAAGTGGCCGGCAGGTCGCTGATCGTTGCGCCATACTCGTCCCAGTGGGCGGGCGGGTCGAGCTGTGTCCCGTACTGGTCGGTCGTGAGCAGGTAGCCGGTCGCAACGAATCCGTGCTTGGCGTAGGTGTATTCCTCGCCCTTACGAACATAGTTCGGAATGTCGGCGCCTGCCGTCGCGGCCTTGAACTCCGCATGGCCGAATCCCGGCCAGACGGGTTGGGCAGGCGCGAAGGCGTGGGTAAGATCGATATGCTTGGCGCTTTTGATACTGTGTTCGTAGACCGGCCAGAGCCCCGTCTGCCCGGCGGGTTGCTGCGCGAAGGCAACGGATGAGATCAGAGTGCTTGTGAGGAAAACGGCCGCCGAGGCGTAGTTCGAGATCACGTCAGACTCTCCCTTGGCTATGCCTCGCCATCATTCATCCGCGAGCGCCCGAATTCAATGCCTCAGTTCCCTTGGTCGTTGGGATCAGAGACATCGACGAGCGGTTCGTCGTAGATCGCGGTCAGGAGCTTGCCGTCGCCTCTGACGATGCCCCGATACATTCCCGAGCAATTGAAGGGCAGGGACAGGTTGCCTGCACGATCGACCGCGATGATGCCGCCGGATCCGCCGGCCGGCGCCAGCATATCGATCACGACCGCGCGTGAAGCCTCTTCGAGGGACTGATCCGCATAGCGCATCCGGGAGGCGATCTCGTGAGCCGCCGCATAACGGATGAAGATCTCGCCATGGCCCGTCGCCGAGACGGCGCAGGTCTCGTTGTCCGCCCAGGTTCCGGCGCCGATGACGGGGCTGTCGCCGACACGCCCCGGAGACTTGGCCGTCATGCCGCCGGTGGATGTCGCCGCAGCGAGATTTCCTTTGCGATCGCGGGCGACTGCGCCAACCGTGCCATGCTTGCGCGACTCGTCGTGGTCGTCCGTTCCGCTGTGGCGCATGGCCAAAGTTTCCTGCAGGGCGTTCCAGCGCTGCTCGGTGTGGAAGTAGGATAGCTCCTCGAACGGGAGGCCCTGCCTGCGGCAGAATTCCATGGCGCTTTCGCCGATGAGGATGACATGGCCGGAATGCTCCATGACGGCGCGGGCGGCCAGGATCGGATTGCGCGGGCCGCAGATGCCCGCAACGGCGCCTGCGGCCCGGTCGCGGCCGTCCATGACGGCGGCGTCCATCTCCTGCTTGCCGGCCGACGTATAGACTGCGCCCCTTCCGGCATTGAAGAGAGGCTCGTCCTCGAGCGCCATCACGGCGGCCGAGACCGCATCGAGCGCACTGCCGCCGTCAGCCAGGACGACGCGGCCTGCATTCAATGCCCGGCGCAGGCCTGCGTGATAAGCGGCTTCGCGCTCGGGCGTCATCTTGCTGCGAAGAATGGTGCCTGCGCCCCCGTGGACCGCCAAGGCGAAATCGTTCTGGGTGGGTGCATTGCTTGTCATGGGAATCACGTTCCGGGAGAGGGTGTTGCAAGGGTGTCGAGCAGGCCTGGGCGGTGGTGGCCAGATCGGCCCGTCATGGAGCCTGCGGCAACCAGCGCGTCGAGGACAGCCTCCTGCGTGGTGTCGGCCATGGCTTGGAAGAGAAGGTCGATACGCTGCTCGTTCAGGATCCGGATCGCGACAAGATCCGCAGTCTCGTCGTGAGACAGAATGTTGCCGGTGGTGAAGCCGATTGCGATATCGCCGCTCCCATGGCCCCAGAAGGAGCCGAGCCGGGCCAGCCCCACGCCGGAGCGACGAAGGATCCGAGTGAGCTGTCGATCGCTGAGAGGAATGTCGGTCGCCGCCACGACGATGATGGAACCTTTCTCGGTTCGATCGCGGTCAGGAAGGGAGATGACAGGCGCTATGACCCTGCCGTCGGGCAGGCGCAGGTCGCCCGGCCGGCCGAAATTCGACAGAACGAGGACACCGAGGTGGAAGCTCCGTCCGTCGATCTCGAGCCGGCGTGAGGCTGTGCCGACGCCGCCTTTGAATCCGAAGGTGCTCATCCCGCAGCCGGCGCCGACCGACCCGACTGCGACGTCCGATGAAGCGATGTCCAGAGCGGCTCGTGCATCATCCTCCGCAACGACGAGAGCCTGGATATCGTTCAGATAGCCGTCGTTGCACTCGAGCACGACCGGATTGACCGTTGATGTCTCTCTGCCGATATCCGGATTGCTCAAGATCGCGTGGCGCACGAGTGCCGTGCAGCAGGTTCCGACCGAGAGGGTGTTCGTGAGGAGAATGGGCGTTTCAAGGGCGCCCAGCTCTTCCACCTGCATCAGGCCTGCGCTCTTGCCGAAACCGTTCAGAACATGCGCCGCAGCGACCGGCTTCTGACGGTAGAGGTTCCCGCCATGCGGGATGATGGCCGTCACGCCGGTGCGGATGTCGCCGTCATTGATCGTACGATGGCCGACCTTGACGCCCGGGACATCGGCGATGCTGTTGAACGTGCCTGGGGGCAGATCGCCACAGGCGAGGCCAGCATCCCGAGCGCGATGAGCGCGATCCATCAGGGGCATTCCCCTCTGACAAAGGCGGCGATCTCCGCATGGGTGGCAATCCACACGTCCGGACGCTGCGTGATCTCCTCCAGGAGTTTCTCGAGGATCCAGATGCGCGACCGGTAGCCCGTGACATGCGGATGCATCGTCAGAAGGAAAAGGCCGCCCTCTTCGTAGGCCCGCTCGAACTCGCGGAAGAAGATGTCGTAGACAGCCGTCGGCGGGGTATGCGGACGCAGGCCGTTGAAGCGGTGCATGTTGAAGTACACCGCATCGTCGCGAATCCACTCCACGGGGAGCTCCACGATGCCGGTGGGCTCGCCATTTTCCAGCAACTCGTAGGGGTCGTCGTCGGCCATCAGGGACGAGTCGTAGAGAAGACCGAGCTCCCGCTCGATCCGCAGCGTGCTCGGACTGAAATCCCAGGAGGGAGTGCGCAAGCCTACCGGCCGGACTCCCGTGATCCGCTCCAGGGTCTCGGCCGACCGGAACATGAGATCACGTTCGATCTCATAGGGCAGTTGGCTGTTCAATTCGTGGATCCAGCCATGAATGCCGATTTCATGGCCTTCCGCGACGACCCGCCGCTGCTCATCTTCGTACAGAAGGGCGGCCACGGCCGGGACGAAGAACGTCGCCTTCGCATCGTACCGGGCGAGCGCGTCGAGAATTCTCGGAACACCCTGGCGATTGCCGTACTGCCCCTGAGACATGCGGCCCACGGATCTGCCACCGTCGCGCAACTCGTTCGTTTCGTGGTCTGAATCGAACGACAGGGCGACAGCGCAGCGGGCTCCGTTCTTCCATTTCGCTGGTTTCATGGACCTCCCGGCGCGCACATGCTCGACCTTGCTACGCCAGATCTGCTCGTCCCAGGTCCAGGGTTGGCTGCCACCATCATCCATGATTCTTCCTCGATGTCCTTGCCATAAACTTGCTTACCCTCGGGGGATCTCAGGAACGTCCACCGTCCGCCGAAATGATCTGGCCCGAGATCCAGGACGCGGCATCGGAGGCCAGGAACATGACGGCATTGGCGATGTCCTGCGGGTGACCCAGCCGACGCGTATGAATGCTCTCGACCAGCCGAGCCTGTCCCTCGGCGCCGTAGCTCTCCCATTGACGCTGGGTCGCCGGGTTGGACAGCACGAAGCCGGGAGCGACGCTGTTGACCGTGATCCCATAGGGGCCGAGCTCGAAGCTGAGTTGCTTGGTCAGGCCCACCAGGGCATGTTTCGACGCCGTATAGGCCTGGATGCCGGTCAGGCTCGGGCGCAGGCCCGCTCCGGACGAGATGTTGACGATGCGGCCGAACTTCTGGCGCTTCATATGCGGAGCGACAGCCTGCGAGCACCAGAAGGCGCCGTGTACATTGGCTTCGAAGAGGACAAGCCACTCATGCTCGCTGACCTCGTCAATCGGCTTCGCCACCTGGCCACGTACGCCTCCCGCGCAATTGACCAGAATGTCGATATTCCCCAGGCTCTCCGCCATGTCTCCGAACACGCGGCCGACAGCGGCACGATCGGCCAAGTCGAGGACGCGCGTCGCCGCGGCGCCCGCTTCTGAAGCGATGCGCAACCCGGCCTCGTCCAGGTCGAGAGCCCAGACATGGGCGCCTTCCGATGCAAGGCATTGCACGATGCTCCGGCCGATGCCCTGCGCCGCCCCGGTCACGGCGACCCGACGGTTGGTGAAATCCAGATTCATAGCGTCAGCATCTCGTCGAGAGTGGACCAGGATTGTTCTCTCCGCCCGTCCTCGATGTCATGGATCAGGTCGACGAGCCTGCCGATGGCAGGAGTCGCGATCCCGGCTTCGCGGCCGAGGGTCGCAATGATGGCGATCTGGGCGTCCACTTCGGTCTTGCGCTTGCGCACGGCGAGATCGCGCCAGATGCCGGAATGCGTCTTGGCCGTATGCCGGTTGAACTCCGCCATGTCGGCGACGGAGCGACGGGCAGCATCCTCGCCGGCTCCCGGCATGAAGGCGTCCGGGTTGAACCCGTTGAAGCCCAATGGCTTCACGCCGCGTGCGTTCGCAACCGCCATGACCTCCTGGCCAAGCCGACGGTAGACCGGAAAGTGCCGCTCGGAGGCAAGGTTCTCCGACATCGAGGCGTTGGTCAGCGCCGTCGCAAAGAGCAGGGAGCCGTAGCCCAGTTTGCCCCAGAGATAGCCCCAGATGTTGTCGGTCAGGACAGCCTTCGGCTCGAAGATCGACAGAAGGCGATGGTATTCGCGCACGGCGGCGCCGGTCTGGCCGTCGAGACCGCCGACCGCAACCGCCGCCCGGTTGCCGAAAAGGATACGGCCCGGCTCGAGCCAGTCCGCGCCGAAATTGACGAAGCAGCCGATGGTCCGCTCGGCTCCGATCTCCTCGGCGATGATGATCTCGTTCAGTCCGTTCTGCGCGGAGAGAACGGTGCCGCCTTCCGCAAGATGAGGCTTCAGCGTGCGGACGGCATCGCGCGTATGATGAGCTTTGACGGCAAGGATGATGCGGTCGAACTGGCCCGTGACGCCGTCGGGCGTTGCGGCTTTGACCGGTTGCCGAAAGGTTTCGACGGGACCCTCGATGAGCAGTCCGTCCGCATTCATGGCGTCCACATGCGGCTCGACGATATCCACGAGCAGCACGTCCTCGCCCGCGCGGGCCAGATAGGCTCCGAGCGTGCCGCCGATGGCGCCTGCGCCCCAGATCAGAATGGTGTTCCGGTTCATCTACCAAGTCTCGATAAGAGCGCGGGTTTCCTCGACCGCCACGGCCCAGATGGCGTTCATGTCTTCGTCCGAACGCTGGAAGTAGCCGCCGAAGTTTCCGTCCTGCAGGATCTCACGGACCCCCTCCGGGCCGAAGGTCCGCATCCGTTCGAGATCGACCATCGGCTTTTGATGCGCCGGTTGCTCGACACCCTCCAGACGGGTCCAGGGGAAGTTTTCCATCCAAGATGCATGGGAGGCAACCGGGTCGATCTGTTTCGCTTTCTCGAGCGTGCGGGGCGCATTCCACCAGTTGTGGAACTTCACCCGACAATCCCGGTTCTCACCCATCCATTCGATGGCGGCCGTTTGGCCGGGCGCATTCCCGCCATGACCGTTCACGAAGAGGATGCGGCGAAAGCCCGTGCGCTTCAGGGAATCGAGGATATCGGTGACGATGCGCAGATAGGTCTCGGCTTTCAGAGAAATGGTTCCGGGATAGGCCATGAAGTATGGCGTGATGCCATAGGCCTGGACAGGGAACACCGGGACGCCGGTCGGTTCCGCGGCTTCCAGGGCCACGCGCTCTGCCAGGATGCTGTCGACGGACAGGCTCAGATAGGCATGCTGCTCCGTGCAGCCAAGGGGAACAATCGCGCGATCATCCGTCTTCAGGTATTCTTCGACCTGAAGCCAGTTCATCTCACTTATTTTCATGAAAGTTTTCCTCTTGCGAAACGATGGACGAGCGCAGCCGCTCGATTGCGGGAAGCAGGGTCGCACGGATGGCATGGGGGTCCGGCACGTAGCGGAACTCCATCGCGCGACGATTCGGCGGAAGCATGCGCCTGACGGTCGCTTCCGCACCGCTGGCATAGATCGCCACATCGACCTCGGACAGGAACGCTTCCAGATCCGGCGCCGTGATCAGGCGCACATCCACATCGGAAACATGAGGCGCGAAGCGCAGGACGCCGGGCTTCATCAGGGCAGTGAACTCGGGAAAAATCGACACGATGCCGATGCGGGCCATGGGGTCGATCATGGCCAGCTGCGCGCGCGTCTCTTCGGCTGGAATGAAACTCAGGCCGACGACCGGAACGCCCGTCGGAACGAGATGCTCGACCTCGCCGCGCCGATGCGCGAGCGTTACGCAGATATCGCAGGGCGAGGGGAAGGGCTCACCCGCGTGCAGGGCATCGACGGTCGTCACCGCGATCGTATCGCCCGCGCCGAGATAGTCCTGGATGCGGTTGGCGTATTGCTGAGTCGTCTCGACGAAGTTGCCCACCATGACGAGGCGCAGTGCCCGGGAGGGCGTCGGACCTCGCGCCGCGCGGGCATTGACCAGCGATGAAACGACGGAAGGAGCCAGGCCGAGCTGCTCCGCCTCCTGGAAGAGGCCCTCGATCCGGCGCTGGATCTTCCGGACGGCGCTCGACCGGAGGCCGTCGCTGTTGTGTCCGTCGCCCACATAGGTGCCCGCTCCAGGCTTTGCCTCGAGGAGACCCGCCTCACGCAACTCCCGGTAAACCGTCGCCACGGTCATGTGGGCGATCCCGGCCCGCTCGGCCAACTCCCGCACGGAAGGCAGGCGCTGCCCTGTCGGCAGTTCGCCCAGGGCAATGCCGAACTCGATCAGCCCACGCAGCTGGATGCCGAGCGGCACCGGCAGAGTCCGGTCGAGCGCTCCCGCAAGGCTGGCAAGGATCCGCTCATCGGGCGTCCGTTCCGTGTCGCTATAACGGGTGCCCTCATAAGCGTCAGATGTTGATTGAGGTTTGGGCAAGGCGCTGTTGACTTTTCTTAACCGAGTGACCTACCGTTCTAATCGATAAGAACACCTTGGACGAAAAGCCAGGGTCTTAGCAAGAGGGGAAGTGAAGTGAAACAAAACTTCAAGCTTGGTGGATCGCTCGCTGCGGCTCTCGTCCTTGGAACCGTTCTTTGCGGCTCGGTTTCCGCGCAGACGCTGACCATGGGACTGCGCGCAGGACCGGACTCGATCGACCCGCATTGGTCGACACTCGGCAGTCAGGCGGAAGCGCTGCGCCACATCTTCGATACGCTCGTGATGTCGGACGAGAACCTGGGCCTGAAGCCCGGTCTGGCGACCTCGTGGAAGCCCGTCGATGACACGACCTGGGAGTTCAAGATCCGCGAGGGCGTGAAATTCCACGACGGATCGGAGCTGACGGCCGAGGACGTGAAGTTCTCGATCGATCGCATTCCGGTCGTCACCGGCCCCATGAGCATGACGATCTACACGAAGCAGGTCGCGGAGACGAAGGTCGCCGACAAGTACACCTTGCACGTGAAGACCAAGGCTCCGGCGCCGACCCTTCCGAACGACTTCATCCGCCTCTTCGTGGTTTCGAAGAATGTCGGCATGGAGGCTCGCAACGAGCAGTTCAACTCCGGCAAGGCCGCGATCGGCACGGGTCCCTACAAGTTCGTGTCCTGGGAGCCCAAGGGCGATCTCGTCCTGGAGCGCTTCGACGGCTATTGGGGCCAGAAGCAGCCGTGGCAGAAGGTCGTCCGCAAGGAAATTCCGAGCGATCCGGCCCGCATGGCGGCCCTGAAGTCGGGTCAGGTGGACCTGGTCAACTACGTGCCGGCCACGGACTATGCTGCGATGCAGAAGGACAAGTCCGTCGACACCTTCGTCGCCGACTCGGTCTATTTTCTGAACATCACTCCGAACGTGAAGGAGACCCTCCCGAGAAAGGTGAAGGTCGACGGCAAGGAGATCGACGCGAATCCGTTGCGGGATCCCAAGGTGCGTGAGGCCATGGATCTTGCGATCGACCGCAAGACATTGGTGCGTGTCGTCCTGGAAGGCCTGGGTCGTCCGGCCAACCAGTTGATGCCCGCCAACTTCTTCGGCGGCAACAAGAACCTGCCCGAGCGTCCTTACGATCTGTCCAAGGCCAAGCAGCTTCTCGCCGATGCGGGCTATCCGAAGGGCTTCGAGATCGATTTCCACTGCACCAACAACCGCCTGCCGGGCGATGGCGCGGTGTGCGAGGCGCTCTCGCAGATGTGGGCCCGGGCCGGCCTGAAGGTGAATGCCAACGCGCTCAACGGCACCGTGTTCTTCCCGGCTCAACAGAAGGGAGAATTCTCGCTGTGGATGAGCGGCTGGGGCACGCTGACCGGTGAGGCGAGCTATACCTATGGCTCGCTCGTTCACACGGCGGACCCGCAGATCGGCCTCGGCGCGTTCAACAAGCAGGGTTACTCCAATCCGGAGGTCGACAAGCTGCTGGAAGAGGGCGCGCGCACGATGGATGACCCGAAGCGCCGCGCCCTGTTCGAGAAGGTGACGGAGGTTTCCATGAACGATCGCGCTTTGATCCCGACCGTCCAGATCCAGACAGTCTGGGCGGCCAAGAAGGGCATGCTCACCATTCCGCCGCGGGTCGACCAGGAGACCCTGGCCTATGAGATCAAGCCGAAGAGCTGATCGTACTCACAGGCGGCCGGCTGATGCCGGCCGCCTTCCTTCGGGCGGATGCGGCATCCCCCGGCAACCCCTGATCGATGCTCCCCCCAGAGCACCCGGCCCCTCGACCCTCACATCACAACATCCTGGCACCATGCACGAGACAGCATGATTGGTTTTCTTATTCAGCGCGTCCTTCAGGCGCTCATGGTCGTGATCGCGATGTCCATCATCGTGTTCCTGGGCGTTTATGCGATCGGCAACCCGATCGACGTCATGATCGATCCTGCATCCGACCAGGCATTGCGTGAGGCCCTGATCCGGCGCTACGGCCTCGACCTTCCCCTCTACGAGCAGTACTTCGTCTTCATGAGCAACATGCTGCATGGGGATCTGGGAGAGTCGTTCATCTACCGGCTGCCTGTTCTGAACCTGATCTGGTCGCGGTTCCCGGCAACCCTGGAGCTTGCGTTGACCGCGATGCTGATCGCCACCTGTCTCGGCATTCCGCTAGGCTTATGGGCGGGCTACAAGCCTGAGTCGCTCTCCGCCAAGGCGATCATGGCGTTCTCCGTTCTCGGTTTCAGCGTTCCGAGCTTCTGGGTCGGGCTTCTGCTCATCATGGCGTTCGCGGTCGAACTCGGCTGGCTGCCGTCGGGCGGCCGCGGCCCGACCACCCACGTGCTCGGCATGAACCTGTCGATCACCTCTCTGGAGGGATGGAGTTACATCATCCTCCCGGCCTTCAATCTGGCACTGTTCAAACTGGGGCTTCTGATCCGGCTCACACGGGCGGGCACGGCCGAAGTGATGAGCTCCGACTACGTGCGCTTCGCCCGGGCCCAAGGGTTGTCGGAGAGCAAGGTTGTCGGCCTGCACGTTCTCAAGAACATCTCGATCCCCATCGTGACCGTGTTCGGGTTGGAGCTCGGCTCCACGCTTGCCTTCGCGGTGGTGACGGAAACCGTCTTCAACTGGCCCGGCATGGGCAAGCTGATCATCGATTCCATCACCGTTCTCGACCGTCCTGTCATGGTTGCCTATCTCATCCTGGTCGTGTTCCTTTTCGTTATGATCAATCTTGTCGTCGATCTGGTTTATGGCCAGCTCGACCCGCGCATCCGTGTAAAGGCGGCGTCATGAGCAGTTCTCCCGCTCTCCCGTTACCCGCTGAGACCAGCTGGAGCCGGGTCTCCAGCTTCTGGTCGGACTTCAGACAGAGCCCCGTCGCGGTCGCGGCCCTGATCGTGGTTGTGGTCGTGGTTCTCATGGCGGTCCTCGCGCCGTTCGTGACGCCGCAGGATCCCTACAACCAGGAGGCCCTCGATCTCTTCGATGCTCGCCTCGAGCCTGGGGAAGTCGGATCCGGCGGTTACGTCCACTGGCTCGGAACGGATGCCGCGGGCCGAGACATCTTCTCGGCGATCCTCTACGGCCTGCGCACGAGTCTGATCGTGGGCGTGATGGCCGGTACCCTGGCACTCGTTCTCGGCACGACCGTCGGCCTTGTCGCGGCCTATTACGGCGGCCGCATCGAGGCGCTGATCATGCGCGTGATCGACCTTCAGCTCTCGCTTCCGGCGATCCTGCTCGCACTGGTTCTCGTCGCCATGCTGGGGCAGGGGCTCATGCAGCTCGTCGCCGCGCTCGTTGCCGCGCAATATGCCTACTTCGCCCGCACGACCCACGGGGCGGCCAGTGCGGAGAGGCGCAAGGATTATATCGAGGCGGCGCTCTCGACCCCTTTGCCGGCCCGCCACGTGCTGTTCCGCCACCTCCTGCCCAATGCGTTGCCGCCGCTGATCGTGGTCGCGACCGTCCAGGTGGCGAACTCCATCGCCCTCGAAGCGACGCTCTCCTTTCTGGGGCTCGGGCTCCCTATCACGCAGCCGTCGCTGGGCTCCCTGATCTCCAACGGCTTCCAGTTCCTTCTGTCGGGGCGCTACTGGATCTCCATTTACCCGGGGATCGCCCTGATGCTGACCGTCGTGGCGATCAATCTGGTGGGAGATCAGGTCCGTAACGTTCTGAATCCGAGGCGCAGCCGATGAGCGACGCGGTTCTTCGTGTCAAAGACCTTCAGACCCAGTTCCAGTCCCGCGCCGGAGCCCTGAAGGCCGTCGACGGCGTCAGCTTCGAAGTCGGGCGCGGCCGCATCCTTGGGCTCGTCGGCGAGTCCGGATCGGGCAAGAGCGTCACGGGCTACTCCATTCTCGGCCTGATCGAGCCTCCCGGCAGGATCGCGGGCGGTCAGGTTCTCCTGAACGGCAAGGACCTCACGCGCCTGAAAGGCGAGGCCATTCGCCAGGTTCGCGGTGCCCAGATCGCGATGGTGTTCCAGGACCCGATGATGACGCTCAACCCGGTCCTCAAGATCGGGACGCAGATGATCGCGGCGGTCAGGGCTCACGACAGGGTCTCGCGTAAGGCTGCCCGCGCGAGGGCACGCGACGCCCTCGCCAAAGTGGGCATTCCGAGCCCGGAGGAGCGTCTCGACGCCTATCCGCATCAGCTCTCCGGCGGAATGCGACAGCGGGTGGCCATCGCCATCGCGCTCCTGCACAGCCCCGCCGTCATCATCGCGGACGAGCCGACGACTGCCCTCGACGTCTCCATCCAAGGGCAGATCCTGGCGGAAGTGCGACGCCTCGCCGACGAGACCGGGACGGCTTTCGTCTGGATCACCCACGATCTCGCGGTGGTCTCGAGCCTGGCAGACGACATCTGTGTCATGTATGCCGGGAAGGTGGTGGAAAGCGGTCCGGCCGCCGAGGTGATCGCATCGCCACGCCATCCCTATACGGCCGGCCTTCTCGCATCGGTGCCTGCCGAGCACGAACCTGGAACCAAGCTGCCTCAGGTTCCCGGATCGACTCCCGCTCTGGCCAACCTGCCACCGGGGTGCGCCTTCGCGCCCAGGTGCGCCAAGGCGGGACCCGCCTGCACGATGACACCGCCTGTCCAGACCTTCGAGGACGGACGTACCGCCCTCTGCCATTATCCGATCGAGCCCGTTTCATGCCAGCCGCACTCCTTGACGTCGAACACGTATCGAAGCGCTTCGTAAAGCACCCGAATCTCGGCGAGCGCATCGCCGGGCTTCTCGGTGCAGGACCGACAGCCGAGACCGTGCGCGCGGTGACCAATGTCAGCCTCACGGTCGCAAAGGGCGAGGTCGTGGGCCTCGTCGGAGAATCCGGCTGCGGGAAATCGACCCTCGGCCGGATGATCGCCGGCATCTACACCCCGAGCGACGGCAAGATCCTGTTCGACAGGGCGCCGGTCGCGAAGTCGCAGGGACGGCGCACGCAGAAGCTGACGACGCGTGTCCAGATGATCCATCAGGATCCCTTCGCGAGCCTCAATCCGCGCATCCGGATCGGCGATACGGTCGCTGAAGGCCCGGTGGCGCATGGCATCGTGAAGCCCCGCGAGGCAGATGCCTATGTGGCGGATCTCCTCGGGCGCGTCGGCCTCGATCCCGGTTACCGCAGGCGGTTCCCGCATCAGTTCTCCGGCGGTCAGCGCCAGCGCATCGCCATCGCCCGCGCGCTTGCCATGAAGCCCGACCTTCTGGTCCTCGACGAGCCCGTGGCGTCTCTCGACGTGTCGATCCAGGCGCAGGTGCTCAACCTGTTCATGGATCTGCGTCGGGATCTGGATTTGACCGGGATCTTCATCAGCCACGATCTCGGTGTCGTGCGCCATGTGTCCGACCGGGTCGCGATCATGTATCTCGGTCGCATCGTCGAGATGGCGCCGACGTCCGAACTCTATGCGAGCCCGAACCATCCCTATACGCGCGCGCTCTTCGAGAGCGTGCCTCGCATCGGCGTGGGCCGGAAGGATTTCCGCCCGATCGCCGGCGAAATTCCATCCCCGCTGCACCCGCCGAGCGGATGCCACTTCCATCCGCGGTGTCCTTTCGCGGGCCCGCGCTGCAAGCGGGAGGCGCCCGCGCTGACCGCGATCGCGCCTGGCCGGTCCTCCGCCTGTCATCTCAACACCGGCGGTACGGAATAATCGAGACGATCGAAAGACATGACCCAGCAAGCTTCCCTCGCGGCGCTCCAGGAGCGCGTTGCCGCCGTCAACGACGTCCTCAATGCGGTGTCGGTCCTCACCTGGGATTCCCGCACCATGATGCCGGCCGGCGGAGCGGAAACCCGTGGCCTTCAGATCGCGACGCTGACCCGGATCGCCCGCGATCTGCTTCTCGCGCCGCAGACCGAGAAGGCCCTGGAGGAAGCCGAGCGGGCGACGGAAGGCTTCGGAGAGGATGCCGCCGAACGACGCATGGTGCAGCAGACCCGCCATGCGGTGGAGCACCATAAGCGCGTTCCGGCCTCTCTGATCCAGGAGCGGGCGGCTCTTCGCACGGTCGCGCAGGCGGCCTGGATCGAGGCTCGCTCGAAGAGCGACTTCACCCTCTTCTCGCCCCATCTTGCCAGGACCGTTGCGCTATCCCGCGCCTATGCCGACTGCATCGGCTGGGACGGGCATCCCTATGACGCGATGGTTTCGATCTACGAGCCCGGCGAGACGGCGGCGAGCCTGAAAGAGCTGTTCACCGCCTTGCGGGCCGGGCTGCTGCCTATCCTGGATGCCGCGAGGGCTCGTCCCCAGCCCCGCTCCGACTTCCTGTTCCGCGAGTTTCCCGAGGAGGAGCAGAGGGCCTTCGGCCTGAGCCTCGCCGAGAGGCTCGGCTACGACCTCGGGCGCGGGCGTCTGGACACCACCGTCCATCCGTTCGAGGTGTCGTTCACCCGCAACGACGTGCGGATTACGACTCGCTATAACCGCAACTACCTGCCTGCCTCCATTTTCGGGACCGCTCACGAGACCGGACACGGCCTTTACGAGCAAGGGGTCGATCCGGCCCATACCCGAACGGCGCTGGCGACCGATCTCGTCGGTCTCTATGCGGTCGGGGGAACGAGCTTCGGGGCCCACGAGTCCCAGTCGCGTCTCTGGGAGAACCACATCGTGCGAAGCCGGACGTTCTGGCACCGGCACTTCTCCGAGTTGCGGCAGCATTTCCCGGATCAGCTCGGCGATGTCGGCGCAGACGAGTTCTATCGCGCCGTCACCCGCGTCGAGCCCGGCTTCATCCGGGTCGAGGCGGATGAGCTGACCTACGATTTCCACATCATGCTGCGCGCCGACATCGAATGCGCGCTCATGGACGGCTCGCTTCCCGTCGGCGATCTACCGGAGGCCTGGAACGCGGCCATCAGGCGTGACCTCGACCTTGTGGTTCCCGACGACGCCCGCGGAGTCCTGCAGGATGTGCATTGGTCCACCGGCTATATCGGCTCCTTCCCGACCTACACCATCGGAAATGTCATGGGCGCCCAGGTGATGGACACCTTGTGCAGCCGAAACCCGTCTCTCGGTGACGCGATCGAGGCCGGACACTATGCAGTCCTCGCGGACGAACTCCGCACCCGGATCTGGCAGCACGGTCGCCGGTTCACGCGCGACGAACTGCTGGAGCGCGAAACGGGTCGCCCGCTCGATCCGGGCCCGTACCTTCGATACCTGCGCGGCAAATACGCGGCTTGAGCGGTCCGCGGCCGGGCCCAGGCAAAGAGCATTCTTCGGCGAAGTGGATCCGGTTCGCCGTTGAAAATGCGGCAAGCCAAAGACCAGAGGTGATTCCATGCAAGTGGAAACAGCTCTAGTCCTCGGGCATTGCGGAGCGAGCCGTGTCCGACGCGCAGCGTACCAATGGGATCGCGCAGATGCTCGCGGGCTCCGCCGACAAGATCGGTCACGTGGTCCAGCTCATCAACAGCATTGCGTCCCAGACCAACCTGCTGGCCCTGAACGCGACCATCGAGGCTGCCCGCGCGGGCGAGGCCGGCAGGGGCTTCGCCGTGGTGGCCTCCGAGGTGAAGGAACTCGCCAACCAGACGTCAGCCGCCGCGGGAGGATCTGCCGCGGCTCTCCGTCAATGCTCGACCTGATCGGCCGAATGGCCGGCGCGCCAATAGGCGACGACCTGGTGCTCCGAGGTCGGCATCTTCCATTCCTGGCGCAGGAGCCTCTTGAGGCATCGGCAGCTCTTCTGCTCGCAGCCGGCCCAGATGAAGCGGCGGCTCCCGTCCGAGGGCACGACGATCGCCCGCAAGGCGTCCTCGATGAGGGACGTCGTTCCCGCGGGAGCTCCGTTCCGGTGCATCCAGCGAATGTCCAGCGCGGCCATGGAGCGGAGGGGCTGCTCCTCGCAGGCGTCGGCCACCTCGAGCAGCACGGTGGCTTTGCAGTCGGCGGGGAGCTCCGCCAAGATTCGGCTGATGGCCGGAAGGGCCGTTTCATCTCCTGCGAAAAGATACCAGTCGGCCGGGGGCAATTCGCCGCCGCCAGGACCCAGGATTCCGACGACGTCTCCCGGGCGCGCCTGTGACGCCCAGGTCGACCCGGGCGTGTTGTCGCCTTCATGCAGGACGAACTCGATCTCGATCTCGCTGCGCGCCACATCGATCTCGCGGATCGTATAGATCCGCATCACGGGTCGATCCTCCCCGCGCGGCCAGACGGGCCGACCATCTTCTCCCATGACGGGCCATGACGGAGCACGCCCCATGTCCGGAGGAAACAGCAGCCGAACATGCATCCCGCCCGTGGCAAAACGTGCGAGATCCCGTCCCTTGAGGCGCACGCGGCGCATCCGTGGCGTCACGTTGATCGCGCCGACCACCTGCATCTCCCGAAAATACGGGAGCGGCGTTCCGGCCTGGCCATCTCCCTCCCAGGCGATGCGCGGGCTCTCTCCCTCGACGAAGCCGAGGATGTGCTCCGCAAGGCTCCATTTGACATAGGCGAGACCGGTCGGATCGGGTCCTTCCGCAAGGAGGTAGAGAACGCTGTCGCGCGCCTCCACGGATGCAACGCCGTAGTCGAACTCCACTCTGGCGGAGCGTGCGGACCGGTCGACCCGTCCATGTTCGACGAAATGCTCGCAGAGCTTGTCCATGATCTCAACGGGGCATGCGAGCGCGACTGAGGCTTCGGCACGGAGGGAGGTCGATGTGGTCATATGGTCCATGGGCGGTTGGGCTCCGTCTATCGGTTCCAGTGCAGGAGCCAGATCAGGTAAGGTCCCCCGATGAGTGACGCGAAGAGACCCAGCGGGACTTGATAGGGGAAGGTCACGATCCTGGAGAGCCAATCGGCCCCGATCATCAGGCCTGTGCCGATCAGGACCGCCGCCATGGCCTGGTGGCGCGCGCGGCCGAAGCCGATCAGCCGCGCCATATGGGGAGCGACAAGGCCGACGAAGCTCAACGGGCCGACGACGAGCGAGGAGGCGGCCGTCAGGCCGGCGGCGACGAGGGTGAGCGCCCCCCGGCTCGCGCGGACCGGCAATCCGATCGCACGCGCCTGATCGGGGCCGAGAGGCATGATTTCAAGCCATCGGACCATCAAAGGCAGGAGGCCGAGCAGGAATGCCGCCACCGTGACGGCGATCGTGGCCTCACCCCGGGTGATATGGTTCGTCGAGCCGCTGAGCCAGGCCAGGAGCTGGAAGGCGCGAACGTCGCCCGTGATCATTGCTGCGCTGACAAGGGCGTTGCACAGCGCTCCGACGGCGAGGCCGCCGAGCAGGAGCCGTTCCGGATTTCGGTCCTGCCGATTTGCGACGAAAAGGAGTGCGCCCAGTACGACGCCGACGCCCAGGGTCGCCCCGGCCAGGCGGGTGCCCATCGGGGCATTCGATACCGTGAAGAGAACCGCAGCGAGCCCGATGCCCGCGCCGGCGCTCACGCCGAGGACTTCCGGACTTGCGAGAGGGTTGCCGGTCATACGTTGAAGGATCATGCCGGCGGCGGCCAGCATCCCCCCGGCGGCCCCGGCAGCAGCGATGCGAGGCGCGCGAAACGGAAGAAGGTCGGTGAGAAGCTGGCCGGTCGCCAAGTTCCAGCCGTCCGGTCCGCGCCCGACGAGCAGCGCCAAGGTGGTCATGGCGACGACAAGGAGCGCGAGCGCCGCAAGCACGGGGGCCGGATACGCGATGCGCCGTGTGGGCGCGGGCTGCCCGGAAACCGGTGCCTGGCGCGACAGGTTGAGCCTTGGCAGCAGGTACAGGAGAAGCGGTCCTCCGAGGAGGGCCGTGGCGGCTCCGGTCGGCACCATCTCGGCCGATCCATGGGCGGCAAGTTGAACGAGTCCGTCCGTGAGCCACAGGATGACGGCGCCGATGAGCGGTGCGGCCACGAGAGTGTCGCGCTGGGTGCGGGCGCCGCCGAGCCGGGCGAGAGTCGCGGCCGCGAGCCCGACGAACCCGAGCACGCCGACCTCAGCCGTGACCGTGGTGGCGAGCCACACGGCGACAGCGAGGGTCGCAAGGCGCAATGCCGGAAGATTGACCCCGAGGCTGCGCGCGCTCGCGTCGGCGAGACTGAGAAGCTCCAGCGGCCGGATCAGAAGAAAACACGCCACGGAGGAGAACAGCAGCGTGACGGCAAGGGCCTGGGCCGGGCCCCAGCCTTGCTGGGTCAGCGAGCCGCTGCCCCAGATCAGGAGCGACATCATGTACTCGCCATGGGCGAGGATCAGCGTCGCACTCAGGGCCATGGCGATGAGAGACACAACCATACCGGCAAGAACGATGGTGATCGGCTCGAGTCCTCGCCGCCAGCTCAGGGCCATGAGCATGATCGCGACGGTCAGTCCGCCGACAAGAGCGACGGCCTCGCGCGACGTGTCCATGAGCGCGGGCGCGAACAGGGTGGCGGCCGTCATGGCGAATTGCGCCCCTGCTGAAATGCCGAGCGTCGACGGGTCGGCGATCGGATTGCGCAGGATCTGCTGCAGGAGGGCTCCGGACAGCCCGAGCGCGGCGCCCGACAACAGGGCAACGACCGCACGGGGGAGCACACTGTTGAAAAGAAGGATGCTGTCGAGATCGAAGCTCTGTCCGCTCGCCAGAGGGAGAAGGCGCAGGATCTGATACGCGCACAATCCCAGGGCGACGGCAAACACCGCGAACCATGCCAAGGTGAGCGGCCGATGCGTCATGCCGTCAACCAACGCCACCTCCGGCGCCGACGAGCGCGCCGGTCAGGAGACGCGCGAAACGGCGGGCCGCCGGAAGAGCGCCGAACGGGTTGACCGGTGGGAGCGCCACGACCCGCCCCTGCCGGACCGCCGGAAGCGCCTTCCACAGGGGACTGTCGCGCAGGGTGCCGTGCGCATCGGGAGGGATCGGAGAAACGATGACGATCCAGGCCTCGGGCATCTCGGCGAGAGCCTCGAGGGGTACCGGTGCCGCGGCGGCATAGCTGGTGGGCTTCGCCCATGCGTTCCTCAACCCAAGGCGCTGGAGAACGTCGCCGAACATGCTGTCATGGCCGAACGCCCTGAAGTGCCGGGCATCCCCCAGGTTGATGAGGAAAACGGATCGTGCGGTTCTCTCGGCAAGGCGGCGGCTGGCCTGCGCCAGCTCGAGGGACGCGGCATCGAGAGAGGACCGTGCCTGCACCTCCCGACCAAGCCGTTCGCCGAGCGCCATCGTGATCTGCTCGGCCGGTGCGTAGGGAGGGCGGCCGGGCTCGTAGACCGCGTAGGACGCCACGGGAGCGATCGTTTCGAGACGGTCCTGGATCCACGAGAACCAGTGCGAGCTGACGATCAGATCCGGATCGGACAGGCGCAGCATCTCGAAATTCGGTGAGCCGCGAAGACCCAGATCGGCAACGTGAGACGGCACATCCGGCTCGACGGCGACTTTGCGGAACTGGACGAGTTCGGTGGCGGCGACCGGCGTCACATCCAGGGCGAGCAAGGTCTCGAACATGGCCCAGTCCAGAACGGCGACGCGCTGGCGCGGCCGGGCCCTGACACCGCCTGCGAGGGACGAACCGATCGCGGCTCCGAGAAAGCGGCGTCGGCTCACCGTGAAGGCATTGTGACGGGAGGCGGGATGCATCGGCATGCGGCGAACCTGAACTCTCAAAGCTTGATCGGGTCGAATAATTTACTTCGAAATGACATTCTATACTTGCGTGGTTTAGCTCGCATAGGCTGATGACTTGACGCGGGGCTGTGTCGCGACGCGAAGCGCGAAGATCCGACCCGGCCGAGCAGCGCACGGGCGTCATGAACCGCGGCCTCGCTCCCGTCAATACATTTGTTCTGAAAACGTCAGTAAAACTATGAAGTTAGAATGATTCAAGACTGGCCCTTCACGGGCCTGTGCCTCTGCTTCCCTCGGTCGCGCGGTGCTGCAGCGCTCCGTCAGACACCTCCGGGAATGGCCGCATTGTCTGACGCCGCGACCCTAAACAAGATGGTAGTTTAGATCAATTTTAAAGAGTATAGCATGAGTTTAAAATCTTTCTAAGTTGCTGTTTAGAGTATTTTTAAAACATAATTCTTGCCACAACTCAGTGGAACACATAGTCAGGCGACCGGGCCAGCGATCCCTCGATTGCGCCTGCATGGGAGACCCGGAGGTCTCCCATGCGATCGAAACCCCTGGGGACATCCATGAAGCGTCGTTGCGTATTGAGTATGGGGGTGAGCCTGGCCTCGCTCGCCATGATGGTGGCGTCGAGCGAGCAATCTGCGGCCCAGACCCGGCCGTCGTCAGGCGAGATCACCCTTGAGACGGTGACCGTCGAAGGGCAGGGCGGGAGCGCCACCGGGCCTGTGAACGGCTATGTTCCAACGCGCACCGCGACAGGCTCCAAGACCGACACGCCGATCGAGGAAATTCCGCAATCGGTGTCGGTCATCGGCCGCGAGGAACTGGAAGATCGCCAGGTCCAGAAGGTCGATGAGGCCCTCCGGTACACCGCGGGCGTGTTCGCGCAGCCTTACGGTCTGGATTCGGATACCGATTGGTTCTTCATCCGTGGCTTCGATGCGGGCCAGACCGGCGTCTTCCTGAACAACCTGCCGCTTTATCAATATGGCTTCGGCGGGTTCTATATCGACCCGTTCGTGCTCGAGCGGATCGAGGTGCTCAAGGGTCCGTCTGCGGCTCTCTATGGCGGATCCTCGATCGGCGGCATCGTCAATCTCATCAGCAAGCGTCCGACGACGGAACCGCTGCGCTACGTGGAGACGGGCGTCAACTCGTGGGGCAATGGCTATGCGGCCTTCGATTTCGGCGGCGCGCTCGACAAGGACAGGATCTGGTCGTATCGCCTGACCGGCAAGATGTCCGGCGGCGGCTGGGAAACGGAGAAGGCCGATGACTTCCGGGGCGTCATCGCGCCGGCGCTCACGTTCCGTCCCGACGCGGGCACGGAAGTCACCGTGCTGGCGTCCTACCAGCAGATGGACCTGATGCACACGGGTGGGTTCCTGCCTTATGTGGGCACCGTGGTGCCGGCGCCGTTCGGACGGATCTCCCGACGTTTCTACTACAGCGAGCCCGACATCGATCTCTATCGCCGCGAGCAGGCGATGATCGGCTACGAGTTCGAGCACGCGGTCGACGATGTCTGGACGCTGCGGCAGAACTTCCGCTACGCGCATACGGATTCGAAGGAACGCGGACCCTATCCCTTCGGCTATATCGGAGGGGCGCCGGCCGGTCCGGATTTCCTGCTCTTCCGGGTCGGGTTCAATCACCACACGGTGGTGAACACGCTGTCGCTCGACAATCAGGCGGAAGCGAAGTTCGGCACCGGTCCGCTCGATCACACGCTGCTCCTCGGCCTGGACTACAAGTACTACAATATCGACCAGATCCAGGCGTCCGGCGGCGGCACGCCGATCAGCCCGGTGAACCCGCTTTATGGAGCGCCCCAGGGCCCGACGGTTCCCTATCTCGATCAGGACCTGACCATGAATCAGGTCGGGTTCTATGCGCAGGACCAGATCCGCTACGGCGCCTGGATCGCGACGCTGAACGGGCGCTACGATCACGTCTCGACGAAGAGCACGGACACGGTCGGCGCCGCCAATTACAGCGACGAAGCGGGCGAGTTCAGCGGACGCGTCGGGCTGGGCTACGAACTCGCCAACGGGATGACGCCCTATATCGCGGTCTCCCGCACCTTCAATCCGGTCATCGGCGCCGACTTCTTCGGTCAATCCTTCGCGCCCGAGACCGGACGGCAGGTCGAGGTCGGACTCAAGTACAAGCCGGCCTTCGCCGATGCCTTGATCACGGCCTCCCTGTTCGATCTCACGCGTCAGAACGTCAACACGACCGATCCGGAGCATTCATTCTTCGAAGTCCAGCTCGGCGAAGTCCGATCCCGCGGCTTCGAGCTCGAAGCGCAGGCCAACATCACGTCCGGGCTGAAGGCGATCGCGGCTTTCACGGCCTACGACATCGAAATCACCGAGGATACCAACCCGTTGCTGATCGGCAACCGCCCGAACGTCGTCCCGGAGATCCTGGCATCCGGCTGGCTCGACTACACGGTCCAGGACGGTTCGTTCAAGGGACTCGGCTTCGGTGCGGGTGTCCGCTATGTCGGATTCTCGTATGCCGACAACGAGAATACCCTGAAGGTGCCCGCTGCGACCGTCTTCGATGCCGCCATCCGCTACACCCGGGACAACTTCACGGTGGCGCTCAACGTCAACAATCTGTTCGACAACGAATATGTCTCGTCGTGCGACACGCAGTACACGTGCAACTACGGGGCCGGGCGTGTCGCGACCCTCAAGGCGAGCTACAAATGGTGATCGATGGGGCGCCGCGGCAGGGCGCCCGCACCGGCACGCTGGAGCCGGAGAAGGATGACGGGCGCGGATCCCGCGTCGGGGTTCCGTCCTTCGCGCTGACCGACGTGAGCTATGCCATCCCAGGGCGTACCCTGCTGCATCCCCTCACGCTGACCCTGCCCGGTCGGCGCGTCACCGGATTGATCGGTCACAACGGTTCAGGCAAATCGACACTGATCAAGCTGCTGGCCCGCCAGCAGGCGGCTTCCGGCGGTTCGATCGCGTTCGAAGGGCGAGACCTGACCCAGTGGGGCGAGCGGTCCTTCGCGAGACAGGTCGCCTACCTGCCGCAGCAGACGCCGTTGGCCTCGGGCATGCTCGTCAAGGAACTCGTCGCGCTGGGGCGCTATCCGTGGCATGGCCCTCTGGGCCGCTTCGGAACGACCGACCGCCGGAAGGTGAGCGAGGCCATGGCGCTCGCCGATGTGGAAGCATTGTCCGACCGTTTCGTCGACACTCTCTCCGGAGGAGAGCGGCAGCGGGTCTGGTTGGCCATGCTGGTGGCGCAGGATGCCCGCTTCCTGCTTCTCGACGAACCGATCTCGGCCCTCGATGTCGCCCATCAGGTCGAGGTGCTCGCGCTGGTCCGGCGCCTCTCACGCGAGCGTGGCCTCGGCGTGGTCGTGGTCCTCCATGACGTCAACATGGCGGCTCGCTTCTGCGACGAGATCCTGGCCCTTCGGGCGGGACGGCTGGTTGCCCGCGGCGCCCCGGGCGAGATCGTGACGCCCCGGCAGTTGCAGGCGATCTACGGTATCGCCATGGAGGTGTTTCCCCACCCGTCGACGGGCCAGCCGGTGAGCTTCGTCCGTTGACCGCGCCTCAAAGCGGGCGCTTGCTCTCTCCGGCCGGGGGCGGTAGCTAATCCTGCCATGCGACCGCTGCTCCATCGCTTTTTTGCCTATTACAGACCTCATCGCCGCCTGTTCGTGCTGGATTTCTCCTGCGCTGTGGCCTCGGGGCTGCTCGAGCTCGGCTTTCCGATCGCCGTCAAGCTGTTCATCGATACCCTGCTGCCGACCGGCCAGTGGGGCCTGATCGCGCTCGCCTCGGCGGTGCTGCTCGCCGTCTATGTCCTCAATGCCGGGCTGATGGCGACCGTGACCTACTGGGGCCACATGCTCGGCATCAACATCGAGACCGAGATGCGGCGCAAGGCCTTCGACCATCTCCAGAAACTGTCGTTCGGCTTCTTCGACAACCAGAAGACCGGGCATCTCGTGGCGCGCTTGACCAAGGACCTGGAGGAGATCGGCGAGGTCGCCCATCACGGGCCGGAGGACCTCTTCATCGCCGTGATGACCCTGGTGGGCGCGTTCATCCTGATGTTCACGGTCAATGTGAAGCTCGCCCTCATCACGGCACTCGTGGTCCCGCTCACCGCCTGGCTCACGACCCGCTATGGCGGCCGCATGACCCGGAACTGGCAGGCGCTCTACAGCCGCGTCGGTGATTTCAACGCGCGCATCGAGGAGAATGTCGGGGGAATCCGCGTGGTTCAGGCCTTCGCCAACGAGGATCACGAGCGGCGGCTGTTTGCGGTCGACAACCAGAGCTATCGCAGAACGAAGCTGGAGGCCTACCGCATCATGGCGGCCTCCACGTCGCTCAGCTACTTGAGCATGCGCCTGATCCAGATGGTCGTCATGATGGCCGGCAGCTATCTGGTGCTTCGAGGCGAGCTGAGCGCCGGCGGCTTCGTCGGTTACCTGCTTCTGGTCGGTGTCTTTTTCCGGCCGATCGAGAAAATCAACTCGGTCATCGAGACCTATCCGAAGGGAATTGCCGGCTTCGAACGCTACATCGCCTTCCTCGATACCCGGCCGGATATCGCGGACCGGCCGGGCGCGAAGGACGTCGGCAAGCTCAAGGGCGACATCCGGTACAGGAATGTCCGTTTCGGCTATGACCTGGATCGCAGCATCCTCGACGGTCTCGATCTTTGCATCCGTGCCGGCGAAACCGTCGCTTTCGTCGGTCCGTCGGGCGCAGGCAAGACGACCATCTGCTCGCTGCTGCCCCGGTTCTACGAGATCGACGAGGGTGAGATCACCATTGACGGGATCGACATCCGCGACATGACCCTCCGTTCCCTGCGCGGCCAGATCGGCATCGTGCAGCAGGATGTGTTCCTGTTCGCCGGCACGATCCGCGAGAACATCGCCTATGGCCGGCTCGAAGCGACGGAGGCCGAAATCCTGGAGGCCGCCCGGCGGGCCCGGCTCGACGAGGTGATCGCCTCCCTGCCGAACGGCCTCGACACGATCATCGGGGAGCGGGGCGTGAAGCTGTCGGGCGGCCAGAAGCAGCGTCTCGCCATCGCCCGGATCTTCCTGAAGAATCCGCCGATCCTGATCCTCGACGAAGCCACGTCGGCCCTCGATACGCAGACCGAGCGGGCGATCCAGCAGGCGCTCGGCGAATTGTCGAAGGGGCGCACGACCCTGGTCATCGCCCACCGCCTCGCCACCATCGTGAACGCGGACCGCATCGCCGTGATCGATCGTGGCGTCATCGTGGAACAGGGCAGCCACGACGAGCTCCTGTCGAAAGACGGGATCTACAAGCGGCTGAGCGCGGCGCAGTTCGCCTGAAGCGAGACGATCCGGACGGTCAGGAGCCTGCTGCTTCGGACCAGTATGCGAGGCTGCGCGCGTTGACGGGCGATCCTGCTGCGGCGTTCATGTCAAGGACGGCGCTGTGAAAGCGCCGCGCTGCGCTCTGGCCGACGAGCAGCCTCAGGCTATGGATGATCCGGGTGATGCGCAGGTGATTGTGATCGAACGTGGTCAGCCACCAGCCCGTATCCCGATAGAAGCGGAGCATCCGTTCGCTTGCCCGTTTCAGGGTATCCTGCGCTTGCCCGTCGGCCCTGATCGCATCGATCTCGGCCTGGGTGAGGATGGGAGCTCCCGGTTGGGCGCCGCTGCGGGTCGGAAGCGGAAACAGCCACTGGATATAGTCGTGCACCTCCTCCAACCGCTCGTCGGAAAAGTCGAGCACGTCGGCTGCGAGGCGTCCACGACCGTCGCGCCCGGTTCCGGCCAGGAAGGCGAGGAGAGGCGCTGCCGTTGAGCTGCTCATTCCTTGGCTCCGGTTCGGGGGGAGAGGGCGGTCATTCGCTGGCTCAACCGAGAAGGCTGGCGGCGAAACGCGCGCAGACCAGGAGCAGGAAAACCCCGAATGCCACCTCGAGGCGGCGCTTGGACAGCCGGTGCGCCAGGCGCGCTCCGATCGGGGCCATCCAGGTGCTGGTGGGGATGAAGAGCACCAGACCCAGAAGCGACACGTAGCCCAGTGCCAGCGGCGGCTGGAAGGCGATCACGTTCGGGTAATCGGCCATATGGGGCCAGCCGGCATAGATGTACCCGATGGCGCCGGGAATCGAGATCAGAATGCCGAGCCCCGACGAGGTCGCGACCGCCTGGTGGATCGGGCGATTGTAGAAGGTCATGAACAGGTTGGAGAGCTGACCGCCGCCGATTCCCATCAGGGCCGACAGAACGCCGATGATCCAGCCGTAGACCACCATGATCGGCTTGGCCGGCATGTCGAGGCCGAAGCGCCAGGTGTCCTTGCCGAAGAGCAGACGGATGGCCGAGATGCCGGCCACCACGACGAACACGGCCTTGAACAGGTCTGCCGGGGCGTAGCGGGCGACGATGCTGCCGACGATGACCCCGAGCACGACGGGCACGGCCCAGACCCGAAGGATCGACATGTCGACGGCGCCCTTGGCCTTGTGAGCGTTGAACGAGCGGATCGAGGTCGGGATGATGATGGCCAGCGAGGTGCCGACGCAGAGAGGCATGCGCACCTCCTCGGGCACCTCCAGGATGCGGAAGAGCTCGTAGAGGATCGGCACGGCGACCGCGCCGCCGCCGACGCCGAAAACGCCGGCGAGCAGCCCCGTGATGGCGCCCGCGGCCAGGAGCGCCACCACCAGCCAAGCCAGATCGAACAGGGGAATGCCAAACATCGAGAAGTCCATCGCAACGGAGTGAAATCGCCGTAGGACCGGTTTGATCCTGGGCAGGGAGGCGAATTCAGGCCCGCCCTATGCTGAGGTGTTTGCCGCGAGCCGTTCCTGGTACGCGCGTGCCCGCTCGTCGATCCAGGATCGATCCGTGATGCCGGCGGGGTTGCTGCGGGTCGCCATGGCGTCCATGAAGGCGAGGAAGCGTTCATGGGCAACCCTGTAGAGGCGGCGCAGTTCATCCAGGGGCTCCGGGTGGTCGTCTACGCGCAGATCAAGCACGGGATAGGGCTCGTCGCGCCAGATCCTGATGGCGGACGATTGTTTGCCGCGCTTGTCGCCGCCCTGGGCCTGACCCGCGTCCAGGGCCGTCATGAGACGATCCGCGAAGGTCAGGTCCAGGCGCCGCTTGTACGTCTCGAGCGTCGCCTCGATGACGGCCGGGCCGGCCAGCATGTTGCCCGCCACGGAGACGCCCTCATCCGTAAGGTGACCGCACCAGTCGATGCAGTCCTCTCCCGTATGGGCCGCCGTGCGCCCGGCCCGGTCGATGACGTGAAGCTGGCGCGAGCCGCGGCCCGGATCCTGAGCCGTGAGAACGGCCACGATCTCCTCGGCGCTCCGGCCCTCGGCCAGGAGCCTGATGCCGTCCGTCCCGTAAAGAGGGTTCACGAGCGCCTGCGTGGCGAGAGCACCGATGCGGGCCGCGCCGTGGGGACACAGCGCCCCCACGGCGAAGAACTTCGTGGTCACCGCAACGCCGAAGGCGCCGGTCTCGGGATCCTTGGCGATGATCGACCATGTCATGGCGTGTTCTCCTCAGCGGCCGACCGCATAAGCCTGCATGAGACGTGGCGTCGCCGCCCCGTGCAGCAGGCCATCCTTGTCGCGGCTGGCGGCCACAAGGCGCCCGACCGTCCAGGCCGGCGCCACCTCGACCTCGTGCCCGCGCGCCCTCAGGTCGTCGAGCACCTCCGCCCCGTAGGTCTCCTCGGCCATGAGGTGACCGGGCTTCTGCTCGCGCGGATAGAACGAGGAGGGGAAATGTGCCGTGTGCGACATGGGCTGGTCGATCGCCTCCTGCAGGTTCAGGCCGTGATGCGCATGCCTCAGGAAGAGGAGGAGCTGCCATTGCTCCTGCTGGTCGCCGCCCGGAGAGCCGAAGACCATGTAGGGCTCGCCGTCCTTCTCCGCGAGGGTCGGGGTGAGCGTGGTCCGCGGGCGCTTGCCCGGGGCGAGGCTCGCAGGCAGTCCCTCTTCGAGCCAGAACATCTGGGCGCGCGAGTTGAGCATGAAGCCCAGTTCCGGGACGACCGGCGAGGATTGCAGCCAGCCGCCCGACGGCATCGCGGCGATCATGTTGCCGAAGCGGTCCACCACGTCGATGTGCACCGTGTCGCCCTTGCGGGCCGACCGCATGGACTGGAGCGTCGGCTCTCCGCCGGACACCTTCCTGTCGGTCGTCGACAATTCGCGCAGCGCCTCGAGGGTCCGCTCCACCTGAGCCTCGTAGCCCTCGACCCGGCCGGGCCGCAGCTCCCGGGAGGCCTTGTCGGTGATGAGCTTCCGTCTTTCGTCGTTGTAGGCATCGGACAAAAGGGTACCGATCGGCACGTCGACGAAGTCGGGATCGCCGTAATAGGCCTCCCGGTCGGCAAAGGCGAGCTTCATGGATTCGACCACCGTGTGAATGAACTCGGCGCTGGTCGGGCCCATGGCGGCGAGGTCGAAGCCCTTCAGGAGGGCCAAGGTCTGCAGGAAGACCGGTCCCTGGCCCCAGGGCCGGATCTTGTTCACGCGGTAATTGTGGTACTCGTAGGTTTGCGGCGCATCGTAGGATGCCTGCCACTGGGCCATGTCGTCGGCGGTGAGGACGCCGCGATGGCGCGAGCCGCTCTGGTCCATGGCCTCCGTCCTGCGCACGAAGGCGTCGATGGCCTCGGCCACGAAGCCCTTGTAGAAGGCGTTGCGCGCGGCCTCGATCTGCGCCTCGCGGTCGCTGCCGCGGGCCTCGCCTTCCCGGATGATGCGCTTCCAGGTATCGGCGAGCTGCGGGTTGCGGAAGAGCTGACGGGGTTTCGGCACCTCGCCGCCGGGCAGGAACACGGCCGCCGAGGTCGGCCACTCGGTTTCGAAGAATTCCTTCAGCCCCTTGATGGTGTCCGATACGCGGGGCAGTAGGGGGTGTCCCTGCTCGGCATAGTAGATGGCGGGCTCCAGCACGTCCCGCAGCGACAGGAGGCCATGGTCGCGCAGGAGCAGCATCCAGGCGTCGAAGGCGCCGGGCACCACCGTGGCGAGAAGGCCGTTGCCGGGGATGAGCTTGAGGCCTTCGTTCTTGTAATGCGCGATGGTGGCGCCCTTCGGGGCCGTGCCCTGGCCGCAGAGCACCTCGACCTTCTTGGTCTTGGCCGAATAGAACACGGCCGGCACCTCGCCGGACGGCCCCACGAGATGCGGTTCCACGACCTGCAGGACGAAAGCGGAGGCCACGCAGGCGTCGAAGGCATTGCCGCCTTTCTCGAGCATCGACATGCCCGCCGCGGAGGCGAGCCAGTGGGTCGACGTGACGATGCCGAAGGTGCCGAGGATCTCTGGGCGTGTCGTAAACATGTCTGTTATCCGAAGTTGGCGGAGATTGTTATTGTTCGCGGGGATCGAGCGCGTCGCGCAGGCCATCGCCGAGAAGGTTGAATCCGAGCACGATCAGGAAGATCGCCGAGCCCGGGAAGATCGACATCCACGGAGCCTGGTCCATGAAGTTCTTGGCCGTGTTGAGCATGGAGCCCCAGGAGGGATTGGGCGGCTGCTGGCCGAGGCCCAGGAACGAAAGGCTGGCCTCCGCGATGATGGCGGTCGCGATGGTGAGCGTTCCCTGGACCAGGATCGGAGGCAGCACGTTCGGCAGGACGTATCGCGCCATGATCCAGAAATCCGGCAGGCCGATGGCGCGCGCGCCCTCCACATAGTCCTCCGCCTTGACGGTCAGAACCTGCCCGCGGGTGAGACGGATGAAGATCGGCATGGCCGACAAGCCGATGGCGATCATCGCGTTGGTGAGGCTCGGCCCGAGGAACGCCGCCAGGGCAATGGCGAAGATCAGGAAGGGGATCGCCAGCATGGCATCCGTGGCGCGGGAGATCGCCGCGTCGATCCAGCCGCCGAAATAGCCCGCCACGAGGCCGAACGGGACCCCGAGCACGATGGCGATGGTCACGGAGACCACGCCCGCCATGATGGATGCGCGGGCCCCCCACAGCATGCGGGAGAGAAGGTCGCGCCCGAGCTCGTCCGTGCCGAACCAGAACAGGGCCGAGGGTGCCTTGCGGATGCTCGTGAAGCTCGGCTTGACGGGATCGTACGGTGCGAAGTACGGGCCAACCAGGGCGACGAGCACGAAGAACAGGACGATGACGGCGCCGAGCACGGCGCTCTTGTTCTTCAGGAACTTGGCCAGGACGCGGCTGCGCTTCTTCGGCAGTGCGACCTCGTCGGCGATTACGGCTGTGGCGGTCATGCGGCGTGCCTCAGGCGGGGATTGACGAGAACGTAGAGCACATCGGCGAGCAGGTTCATGAAGATGAAGCCCACGGCCGTGCAGAGCACGACGCCCTGCACCACCGCGTAGTCACGGTTGAACACGGCGTCGACGATGAGCTTGCCGAAACCCGGGATCGTGAAGATCTGCTCCGTGAGAACCGCGCCCGCGAGAAGCTCGCCGAACAGGAGCGTGGACAGCGTCACGATGGGAACGAGCGCGTTGCGCAGGGCATGCTTCAGGATGACCTTGCGCGACAGGAGACCCTTGGCGCGGGCGGTGCGGATGTAGTCGGACCGCATCACGCCCAGCATGGCGCTGCGGGTATGGCGCATGAGGCTCGCGGCCAAGCCCGTGCCGAGCACGAAGGCCGGCATGAGCATGGTCTTGATGTTGAGCCACAGATCCTCGGTCGGCGGCACGTAGCCGGAGGCGGGCAGGAGCTTCCAGCGGACCGAGATCAGCATGATGAGCATGATGCCGAGCCAGAAATTGGGGATCGACAGCCCGGACAGGGCAATGACGTTGGCCGTGTAGTCGACCGTCGTTCCCTTCTTCACGGCCGAGATGATCCCCGTAGGGATGCCGATCGCCAGGGCCACGATCATCGCCATGATGGCAAGCTCGATCGTCACCGGGAGCTTGCTCATGATGAGGTCGAGCACCGGGATGTCGGTGCGCAGCGAGATTCCGAGGTTCCCCGTGAGCGCCGAGCCGATCCAGGCGAAGTACTGGACGGGAATCGGATCGTCGAGGCGGTACTTCTCGCGCAGATAGGCGAGCACCTGCGGGTCGCGCTCCTCGCCCGCCATGGTGAGCACCGGATCGCCGGGCAGGAGCTTCTGCAGGGCAAACACCAGGAGCGACACGATGATCAGTGTCGGGATGGCAATCAGTATTCGTCGTCCGATGTAGCGCAGCATCAGCTCGTGGAACCCGTATCGAGGAAGGGCAGGGGCGTGCCCGGCCTTTCAGCCGGGCACGCTGTTCTCGGATGGCCTCAGGAGGCGAACTTCACGCCCTTCAGGCGGATCATGCCGTCCGGATAGGGCTTGAAGTTCTGAACCTTCTTCGTGTGAACGAAGGGCCAGGGCTGGTAGTAGGTGTAGATGATCGGCAGATCCTGCTTCAGGATCTCCTGAGCGGAGTCGTAGAGCTGCTTGCGCTTGGCCTCGTCGTTGGTGACGCGGGCGTCGTTCAGGAGTTTGTCGACCTGCTCGTTGCAGTAGCGGCCGTCGTTGAGGGCACCCTTGCAGGTGACGAACGGATGGATGTTGCCGTCGGGATCGACGCGGCCGGACCAGCCGATCACGTTCACGTCGAAATTGCCCGCCTGGGCTTCCTTCTGCATGGCGGCGAACTCGGTCGGACGCAGCGAGATGTCGAAGCCCGCCTCGGCCGCCATGGCCTGGATGATCTCGGCGATCTGCTGGGCGGTCGTTCCGGTGCCGAAGGTCAGCTCGAGCTTCACCCGGTCCACGCCGGCCGCCTTCAGGAGCTGCTTCGCCTTGGCGACGTCGCGCTCGTTCGCCTTGAACTTCGGATTGTTGTACGGGCTGGCCTCGGGGAAGGGCTGGCCGGCGGGCGGATAGATGCCCGCGCCCACGACTTCGTTGATCACGTTGCGGTCGATGGAGAGCTCCAGCGCCTGGCGGACGCGCTTGTCCTGTCCGAGGGGCGTCTTGGAGCGCTCGCCGTTGTTGGTATTGATGGTCAGGCCCTGGTAGCCGATGCCGGAGACCGGCGCGAAGACGAGGCTCGAATCGCCCTTCACGGCCGGAACGTCGCTCGGTGCCAAGCGTTCCAGCAGGTCGAGGTTTCCGGAGCGCAGGTTCGCAAGGCGAACGGTCGTGTCCGGGATCGGCTGGAAGATGACGCGCTCGAAGTTATAGTTCTTGGCGTCCCAGTAATCGGCGAACTTTTCCAGCACGATGCGGTCGTTCTGCACGCGCTCGACGAACTTGTAGGGGCCCGAGCAGACGGGCTTCTGGCCGAAATCGGCCGAGGCCAGCGCCCTCGGCGACATGATCATGCCGGCGCGGTCGGAGAGCTGCGACAGCAGGGTCGCATCGGCCCGGGAGAGATTGACCTTCACGGTCAGGTCGTCCACGGCCTCGACATTGTCGACCGAGGTCAGCTCGCTCTTGCGAAGCGAGTCCGGCAGGGTGCGGGCGCGGTCGATATTGGCCTTCACGGCCGCCGCATTGAGGGGTTCGCCATCGTGGAACTTCACACCGGGGCGGAGCTTGAAGGTGAGCGACTTGCCGTCGTCGCTCCAGCTCCACTCCGTGGCGAGTTCCGGCGTGAACTTCAGGTCGGGCGTGATGTCGACGAGCTTGTTGCACAGGGACGTGAACACGATGCGCCCGACGAAGGTGCGCGCACGGTGCGGGTCGAGCACGTCGGGATCCTCGTTCAGGCCGATGCGCAGGGTCTGGGCGGAGGCTGCGGTGCTCATCAGGAGCCCGGCCGCCACGGCAAGGAGCAGTCTCTTCTTCATTCGGTTGTCCTCCAATCGTCCTCTGGGAGTCGTCCTCTGGATTCAGGCGCTCGTCGCGACGGGCTTATCCTGCCGTTCGCGCCAAGTTCGGTAGAGCGCGAGACGCCTGGCAAGCGCCGGGCTCGGCGGTGCGCTGATGGAGCCGGCGCCGGCGCCCTGGATCTCGCGCCAGAAATGGCACGCCACCTGCCGCCCGTCCGTCGCCGTTTCGAGAGCAGGGTGCTGCTCCTTGCAGACCGCGCGGGCATGGGGGCAGCGGGTGTGAAAGCGGCAGCCCGAGGGCGGCGCGGCGGGACTCGGAACGTCCCCCTGCAGCAGCGCCTTCGGCTGGCGGTTCGTCGGGCTCGGGATCGGGATCGCCGCGAGGAGCGCCTGCGTATACGGATGAAGCGGATTGTCGAACAGGGAGTCCGTGTCCGACAATTCCACGATCTCGCCGAGATACATCACCGCGACCCGGTCGCTCATGTGGCGGATGACGGCAAGGTCATGCGCCACGATGACGAGCGTGAGGCCGAAGCGGTCCTTCAGGTCTTCGAGCAGGTTGATGATCTGCGCCTGGATCGACACGTCCAGCGCCGATACGGGCTCGTCGCCGACGATCAGCTTCGGGTCGCCGGCAAGCGCCCTGGCGATGCCGATGCGCTGGCGCTGGCCGCCGGAGAACTCGTGCGGATAGCGATCCGCATGGGTCGGAAGCAGGCCGACCGTGCGCATGAGATCCGCGACGCGCTCCCGCTTCTCGCGGCCCTTGGCGAGGTTGTGGAGCCAGATCGGTTCGGCGATGATGTCGCCCACGTTCATGCGCGGGTTCAGGGAGGCGAACGGGTCCTGGAAAATGATCTGCAATTCGCGCCGGAGCCCGCGCAGTTCGCCTTTGCCCAGCTTGACGATCGAGCGGCCCTCGTAGCGGACGTCGCCCTCCGTGGCCTCGATCAGTCGCAGCAGCAGGCGTCCCAGGGTGGACTTGCCGCAGCCGGATTCGCCCACCACCGCGAAGGTCTCGCCGCGCCGGATGCCGAGCGACACGCCGTCCACCGCACGGACGACGGTCGGCGAGGACAGCAGACCGCCGCCCCCGAAATGCTTCTTGAGGCCGATGCCTTCGAGGATGATGTCGTCTGAGGGCACCATGCTCATCACGCGGCTCCGCGGTGAAGTTCGAGGGGGGCGTACCAGCATCGGGCCTGGTGGCCGGGCTTGATCTCGGCGAGGGGCGGCGGATCGTTGGCGCAATGGCTGTCCGAGAAGGGGCAGCGCGGCGTGAAGCGGCAGCCCTTGGGCATCAGCTCCGCCGGCGGCACCGTGCCGCGGATCGTGGCGAGGCGCCCCTGGCGACGGCCGAGCGAGGGGACCGATCCCATGAGGCCGATGGTGTAGGGATGCTGGGGATCCTCGAAGATCGCCTCCACCGGGCCGCTCTCGACCACCCGTCCCGCATACATCACGGCCACCTCGTCGGCGACCTCGGCCACGACGCCGAGATCGTGGGTGATGAGGATCATCGCCGTGCCGGTCTCCTCCTGGAGGCGGCGGATGAGGGTGAGGATCTGGGCCTGGATCGTCACGTCGAGGGCGGTCGTGGGCTCGTCCGCGATGAGAAGCTGCGGATCGTTGGCGAGCGCCATGGCGATCATGACGCGCTGGCGCATGCCGCCCGACATCTCGTGCGGATAGGCGCGCAGTCGCTTTTCAGGAGCCGGGATGCGCACCTTCTTCAGCATGTCGAGCGCCCGCTCCATGGCCTCGGCCTTCGAGACCTTGCGGTGGCGGACGATGCCCTCCGCGATCTGGTCGCCGATGGTGAAGGCCGGGTTGAGCGAGGTCATCGGCTCCTGGAAGATCATGGCCATGCGGTCGCCGCGCAGATCTGCCCGCTCGCGCTCGGTAAGGGTGAGAAGGTCCCGGCCGTCGAACCGGGCCGATCCGGCGACGATCCGGGCCGGCGGCGTCGGCAGAAGGCCCATCAGGGCCAGGGACGTCACGCTCTTGCCGCAGCCGGACTCGCCCACGATGCAGAGCGTCTTGCCCTTGCTGACGGAAAACGAGACGTCGTCGACCACGTTCACGCCCCTGGGCGCCCCGTCGAAGCGCACGGAGAGCCCCTGGACCGCGAGCAGCGGCGGCTCAGCCGCACGGGCGGCATTGCCCGGAGCGTGAACCTGCGCGGTCGAGTGTCTGGCCGCTTCATGTCCCATGGCGAATCTTGTCCTTGTTCTTGGCCGTCTCGGGGAATGTCGGAATATGTCCGTCGATGCGGTCGGGCAGGGGGGTCGTCATCACCTTGAGGAGACCGTCCCGGACCGATTCGAGATGCTCGCGCATCGCCTGCTCGGCCGCGTGGGCCTCGCGCTGGGCGATGGCGGCGATCACGCGGCGATGCTGTTCGACGTAGATCTTCTGGCGCTCGCTCGATCGCGCCCGCTCGCGCAGGATCTGCCAGGTCGTATCCTGGCGGATGCGGTCGACCATGTCGAAGATCGCTAAAAGAAGGGAGTTGCCGGCCGCCTCCGCGATGGTGCGGTGCAGGGCGCTGTCCCAGAGCTCGCGCCCGTCGGCGTCCGAACTCGAAGCGGCCTTCTCGGCCAGCCGGAGAAGACGTTCGATGTCGCCGTTCGTGGCCCGCATGGCTGCGAGCCGGGCGAGGGCGGGTTCGATTTCCAGCCGCACGTCCATCACCTCGAGCGGATGGGTGCGCTTGGCCAGCTCCTCCAGGTTGGTCGGGGTATGGGCCGGGCGCGGACCCAGGAAGGTTCCCTTGCCCTGGTGGCGCCAGATCCGTCCCTCGGCCTCGAGGACCTCGAGGGCCCGCCGCAGTGCCCGGCGGCCGATCCCGATCTGTGCCGCGAGAAGCCGCTCGGACGGAAGCCGCCGGTCTCCGTCGAGAGAGCTGGCGTCCAGGAGAGCCCGTAACCTCCCCAGAGCGAAGTTCGAACTGTCCAGCAATGAATCGGCGTCTGTCATGGCGAACGAGCCCGTGCGAACCAATCTTGCTGTTGGTACCCTAGGGGCGATCCGATGTTGCGCGACGCCCGGGTTCAACGAAACAAGGCTAGCCCAGAGCCGAACCAATTTGCAACTGGTTCAGTGATGGTTCCTTAGTCAAAGAGCGACCGCCCTTTGACCACGGGGCCTGTTCGGGACCTTCGGCCCTGCGGGAGGCTTGGCTTTCAGGTGCCTAAACTTTGCGCAGGAAGGGGCGGGTCGCCGGAGACCCGCCTAGGGCGTGCCGCTTGGCCCGAAACTTGCATCTGCCTCCCGGTTGGATGGGCATGCGCAGCGAGAGCTTCCAGGACTTGACCAGAGACACACACACCGGTCAGCGGCCGCTTCGCGTTGCGATCATCGAGGAAAACGGCATCAGGGCGGCCATTCTCGTCGATGGCCTGCGCGAGGCGGGCATCAATGACGTGGAGGTCATCGACACGATGACCAACATGCTCCGGCGCCTGAGCACGGTCGATCCCGACGTGATCATCATCGGGATCGAGAATCCGAGCCGCGACGTCCTGGAGCAGATGTTTCAGGTCTCCAAGCTCGTGTCGCGTCCGGTGGCCATGTTCGTCGACCACTCCGACGGGTCCATGATCCAGGCAGCCGTCGAGGCGGGCGTGTCGGCCTATGTGGTCGACGGCCTGCGCAAGGAGCGGGTGAAGCCCATCGTCGACATGGCGGTGAGCCGCTTCAACGCCTTCGACCGCCTGCAGCGCGAACTGCTCGAGGCGCGCAGCGAGCTGGCATCCCGCAAGGTGATCGAACGGGCCAAGGGCATTCTCATGAGAACCAGGCAGCTTTCGGAGCAGGAGGCCTATGGCCTCCTTCGACAGACCGCCATGAACGAGAAGCGCAAGCTCGTCGACATCGCCCAGAGCGTCGTGACGGCGGCTTCCCTCCTGGAGAAATAAGCGTGTTGAATGTGGAACAGGCGGCGAGCAGCCCCATGCGCCAGGCCGGATCCGTGAACGAGACACCCTCGGGCACGAAGGGGCGCCGGGTCCCGGAGCGTCTCGTCCGGATCGGGTTCATCCCCCTGGTCGACATGGCGGTCCTGGTCGCCGCCGCCGAGCAGGGCTTTGCCCGCCGCGAGGGTCTTCGCCTGCAACTGGTCAAGGACGTGTCCTGGTCCAACATCCGGGATCGCCTGGCGTTCCGCCAGTTCGACGTGGCGCACATGCTGAGCCCGATGCCGATCGCGTCCCAGCTCCACCTCGGGTCCAACCCGTATCCGTGCTTCACGCCCTTCGCGCTCGGGCGCGGCGGCAACGCGATCACGCTCTCGGTCGATCTCTATCGCGAGATGCAGGGGGTCGCCGGGCTCGACGGATCGGAGGACGCGCTCACCAACGGGCTGGCGCTCAAGCAGGTGGTCGAGCGGAGACGGCAAACCGGCCGGAAGCCCCTCGTCTTCGCCATGACCTATCCCTTCTCGTCCCATAACTACGAGTTCCGCTTCTGGCTCGCGGCCGCAGGCATCAATCCCGACGCCGACGTGACCATGACGGTCGTGCCGCCTCCGCTGACGGTCGATGCCATGACGGCGCGCGCCATCGACGGGTTCTGCGTCAACGCGCCCTGGAACATGATCGCGGTGGAAAAGGGCGTCGGTCGCATGGTGGCGACCAAGGCGGACATCTGGCCCTCCGCTCCCGAGAAGGTCCTGGGCGTCAGTCCGGAATGGGCGGAAGAGAACCCCGAGACCCTGTCGCGGCTCGTGGTGGCGCTCGATGCCGCGGCCCGATGGTGCGACGACAGGCGCAACCACGGCGACCTCGCCGACATGATGGCCCGTCCCGACCATGTGGGGGCTCCGTCCGAGATGATCCGGCGGCTTCTGTCCGGCCAACTGACGATCGACCCCGACGGCAGAACGCGGCAGGTTCAGAGCTACATGACGTTCCACGACCGGAACGCCAATTTCCCCTGGCTCAGCCAGGCCCTGTGGATCTACAGCCAGATGGTCCGCTGGGGGCAGGTTCCCTACGACGAGGCGGGTTTGGCCCGGGTTCGCGCCGCCTATCGCCCGGAGGTGTACCGGCGGATCCTTGCGGCTTCGAGCGCGTCCGTCCCCGCCGGCGACAGCAAGGTCGAGGGCGTGGCGACGGAGCCGTTCATCGACGGGCGTCGCTTCTCGCCCGATGACATCCCGGCTTATGTGGCAGGCTTCGACATTCGGAACGGCCTCGGGTCCGGGGTTGCCGAATAGGCATTGCACCGCACACAACACAGGCGCAGTGCACAAATTATGACCTTGAGCACAATATGGGCAGTCTGTACCTTTTCTAAGTGAGAGACGGGCAGGACAACGAGGTCCGGGTCCCTCTCGACGAGGCCTGTCAACGATGACGGGCCGTTGATGCCTCTCGAAGGCGTTTCCCGACAACGACGTCGCCGGATCAGCTGTGCCCGCGCCTGTGCGGCCTTCAGTTCATCTCGCGGCGTTTTTTGCGTTTCAGCCGGGTCTGCCCGACCCGGCAACAGGCGATCCGCGTCCGATCGAGCCTCGCGGCTTCCGGCGGATCGGCCACGACGAGGTTTCAATCGGTCCCGTCCGCGGGAGCTGACGACAGGAACAGGGGAAGCACGATGCCGACACCGAAGTTCACACGCCGAGACGCGCTGCGCGGAGCCGGCGCCGCCCTGACGCTCGCCGCCGCGAAGGCCGCCTTTCCGGGCGGCGCGTTCGCCCAGAGCGCCGAGCCGGAGACGAAGTCGGTGAAGCTCGGCTACATCGCCCTCACGGACGCGGCCGCCCTGATCGTCGCCAAGGAAAAGGGCTTCTTCGCCAAGCACGGCCTGCCCGACGCGGAGGTCCTGAAGCAGGCCTCCTGGGGTGCGACCCGCGACAACCTGGTGCTGGGCTCGGAGGCCAACGGCATCGACGGGGCGCACATCCTGACCCCGATGCCCTACCTGATCTCGACCGGCAAGGTGACGCAGGGCGGCGTGCCCACCCCGATGTACATCCTGGCGCGCCTGAACCTCGACGCGCAGGCGATCTCGGTCGCGGCCGAGTACAACGGGCTCAAGCTCGGTCTCGATTCCTCGCCCCTGAAGGAAGCCTTCGCGAAGAAGCGCGCCGCCGGCGGAGACCCGAAGGTCGCCATGACCTTCCCGGGCGGCACGCACGACCTCTGGATCCGCTACTGGCTCGCCGCCGGCGGCATCGATCCCGACAAGGACGTGTCCACCATCGTCGTGCCGCCGCCCCAGATGGTCGCCAACATGAAGGTCGGCACCATGGACGCCTTCTGCGTCGGCGAGCCCTGGAACGCGCAGCTCATCAACCAGAAGCTCGGATACACGGCGGCCAACACCTACGAGCTCTGGAACAAGCATCCGGAAAAGGCCCTCGGGCTGCGGGCCGCGTGGGTCGACAAGCACCCGCGCGCCGCCAGGGCGCTGCTCATGGCCGTCATGGAGGCGCAGGCGTGGTGCGACAGGCTCGAGAACCGCGAGGAGATGTGCAAGATCGTCGGCACCCGCGCCTGGTTCAACGTTCCGGTCGCCGACATCCTGCCGCGCCAGAAGGGCGAGTACGATTACGGCCTCGACGGCAAGGTGGTGAAGGACTCGCCGGGCATCATGAAGTTCTGGCGCGATCACGCCTCCTTCCCGTTCAAGTCGCACGACCTCTGGTTCATCGCCGAGAACATGCGCTGGGGCAAGTTCGAGACGAACACCGACGCAAAGGCGCTCGTCGACAAGGTCAACCGGGCCGATCTCTGGCGCGAGGCCGCGAAGACGCTCGGCGTCGCCGCGGGCGACATCCCGGCGAGCGACAGCCGCGGCAAGGAAGCCTTCTTCGACGGCAAGGTCTTCGACCCGGAGAACCCCCAGGCCTATCTCGCCAGCCTGCCGATCAAGCGCATCGCTTAAACCCTCGGAGAACCGGCTCATGGTCCATTCCGCCCGCGTCCTCGCTCTCCCGAACCCGAAGCCGACGCCGCCCGTCTCGCAGGCGGCGCTGCACCCCCTGGCGCCGAAGCCCGTCGGCGTTCCCGCGCGAGCCGTCCGCATCGGCAGGAGCATCGTCGCGCAGCTGGCCGCCCCGGTCCTGACCATCGCGTTCCTGCTTATCCTGTGGCAGATCCTGGCGTCGAGCCCCACCTCGGCCCTGCCGAGCCCGCTCAAGGTGATCGACGACAGCTGGGAGATCATCGTGAATCCCTTCAAGGTCGGCAACGGCATCGACCAGGGCCTGTTCTGGCATGTGACCGCATCCCTGGTCCGCGTCGGCTACGGCTATGCGCTCGCGGCCATCGTGGGCATCGGGTTCGGCGTGCTTCTCGGCCAGTCGACGCTCGCCATGCGCGGTCTCGATCCGGTGTTCCAGGTGCTGCGCACCATCCCGCCGCTGGCCTGGCTGCCGCTGTCCCTGGCGGCCTTCCGCGACGGGCAGCCCTCCGCCATCTTCGTGATCTTCATCACCAGCGTCTGGCCGATCCTGATCAACACCTCGGTGGGCATCCGCAACATCCCGCAGGATTACCGCAACGTCGCGAAGGTCCTGCGCCTGTCGCCGATCGAGTTCTTCATCCGCATCATGGTGCCGGCCACCGTGCCGCACATGTTCACCGGCCTGCGCATCGGCATCGGCCTGTCGTGGCTCGCCATCGTGGCGGCCGAGATGCTGATCGGCGGCGTCGGGATCGGGTTCTTCATCTGGGACGCGTGGAACTCCTCGCTCATCTCCGACATCATCGTGGCCCTGGTCTATGTGGGCGTGGTCGGCTTCCTGCTCGACCGCTCCATCGCGGCCGTCGGCCATCTGCTCACCCGCGGCACCGCCGCGCAGTAAGGAGGCGCCATCATGGCCTATCTCAAGATCGATCATGTCGGCATCTCCTTCCAGCGCGCCGGCGCGAGCACCGAGGTGCTGCGCGACGTGAACCTCTCCATCGACAAGGGCGAATACGTCTCCATCATCGGACATTCCGGCTGCGGCAAGTCGACGGTGCTCAACATCGTGGCGGGCCTCCTCGAGCCCACACAGGGCGGCGTGCTCCTGGAGGGCAGGGCGGTGAGCGGTCCCGGACCCGACCGCGCCGTCGTGTTCCAGAACCACTCGCTGCTGCCCTGGCTGACCGTGCGCGAGAACGTCGAGCTTGCGGTCAACAAGGTCTTCCGCGGGAAGAAGTCGAAGGCGGAGCGCCGCGACTGGACGCGCCACAACCTGGAGCTGGTCCACATGGCCCATGCGGAGAACAAGCGGCCGCACGAGATCTCCGGCGGCATGAAGCAGCGCGTCGGCATCGCCCGCGCGCTCGCCATGGAGCCGAAGATCCTGCTGCTCGACGAGCCCTTCGGCGCCCTCGACGCCCTGACCCGCGCGCATCTCCAGGACCAGGTCATGGAGATCCATGGCCGGCTCGGCAACACGATCATCATGATCACCCACGACGTGGACGAGGCGGTGCTGCTGTCCGACCGGATCGTCATGATGACGAACGGGCCGGCGGCCACGATCGGCGAGGACCTGAGGGTCGACCTGGCGCGCCCCCGCCGGCGCCTCGAGCTCGTGGGCAATCCCACCTACAACGACGCCCGTGCGGCCGTGCTGGAGTTCCTCTACGCGCGTCACCGGGCCCCGACCCTCGCAGCGTGAAGGAGAGCGACGATGCCCAAGAAGCTGGTCGTCATCGGCAACGGCATGGCCGCGGGCCGCGCCCTGGATGAACTGTTCGAGCGCGCGCCCGGAGCCTACGAGGTCACGATCTTCGGCGCCGAGCCGCGGGTGAACTACAACCGCATCATGCTCTCGCCCGTTCTGTCCGGCGAGAAGACCTACGAAGACATCCTGATCCACGACGACGCCTGGTACGAGGCGCATGGCATCACGCTCCATCGCGGCAAGCCGGTCGTGACGATCGACCGCCTGGCCAAGCGCGTGATCGCGGCCGACGGCACGGCCGCGGAGTACGACCAGCTCATCGTCGCCACCGGATCGATGCCCTTCGTGGTGCCGATCCCGGGCGCGACCCTGCCGGGCGTGGTCACGTACCGCGACCTGGACGACGTCAACACGATGCTCGAGGCGGCGCAGGGCGGGGGGAGGGCCGTCGTCATCGGCGGCGGCCTCCTCGGTCTCGAGGCGGCGGCGGGTCTGAAAGCGCAGGGCATGGAGGTCACGGTCCTGCACCTCATGCCGACCCTGATGGAACGCCAGCTCGACCCGTCCGCCGGATACCTGCTGCAGAAGGCGTTCGAGGATCGCGGCATCGCGGTGCGGTGCAAGGCCAACACCCACGCGATCCTGGGCGAGACCCGTGTGACCGGCGTCAGGCTCGACGACGGCACCGAGATTCCGGCCGACATCGTGGTCATGGCGGTCGGCATCCGGCCGAACGCGGCGCTGGCGAAGGAAGCCGGGATCGAGACCAACCGGGGCGTCCTCGTGGGCGACGACATGCGCACGAGCGATCCCGACATCTTCTCGGTCGGCGAATGCGTCGAGCATCGAGGGCTCTGCTACGGCCTCGTGGCTCCCCTCTACGAGATGGCGAAGGTCGTGGCGGCGCAGCTCGCCGGCGACGCGACGGCCGCCTATACCGGCTCCGTCACCGCCACCAAGCTGAAGGTCACGGGCATCGACCTGTTCTCGGCGGGCGATTTCGGCGAGGCCAAGGACCGGCAGGAGATCGTCCTGCGCGATGCCGCGCGGGGTGTCTACAAGCGCCTCGTGCTCAAGGAGAACCGCATCGTCGGCGCGGTGCTCTACGGCGAGACCGGAGATGGGTCCTGGTTCTTCGATCTCCTGCGCAGGGAGACGGACGTCTCCGAGCTGCGCGACACCCTGATTTTCGGCCAATCCTATGTCGGGGGCGCTCCCCTGGACCCTATGGCGGCCGTTGCAGCCTTGCCGGATGATGCGGAAATCTGCGGCTGCAACGGCGTCTGCAAGGGCAGGATCGTCCAGGCGATCAACGACAAGGGTCTGAGCACGGTCGGCGAGGTGAGGGCGCACACGAAAGCCTCCGCATCCTGCGGCACCTGCACGGGCCTCGTCGAGCAGGTGATGACCCTCACCCTGGGAGACAAGTTCGCGAAATCGGCCGTCGAGCCCCTCTGCGGCTGCACGGAGCTCGGCCATGACGACGTGCGCCGGCTCATCCGGGCCGCGGGGCTCAAATCGATCCCGGCCGTGATGCAGGAACTCGGCTGGAAGACCTCCTGCGGCTGCGCCAGGTGCCGGCCCGCCCTGAACTACTACCTCCTCTGCGACTGGCCGGAGGAATACGAGGACGACGGCCGCTCGCGCTTCATCAACGAGCGCGTCCACGCCAACATCCAGAAGGACGGCACCTATTCGGTCGTGCCGCGCATGTGGGGCGGCCTGACCAACCCGCGCGAGCTGCGCGCGATCGCCGACGTGGCCGAGAAATACAACATCCCGACCGTGAAGGTCACGGGCGGGCAGCGGATCGATCTGCTGGGCGTGCGCAAGGAGGACCTGCCGGCGGTCTGGGCCGATCTCAACGATGCCGGCATGGTCTCGGGCCATGCCTATGCCAAGGGCCTGCGCACGGTGAAGACCTGCGTCGGCAAGGAGTGGTGCCGGTTCGGCACGCAGGACTCCACCGGGCTGGGCGTCCGGATCGAGCGGTTCATGTGGGGCTCCTGGACGCCGGCGAAGGTCAAGATGGGCGTCTCCGGGTGCCCGCGGAACTGCTCGGAAGCGACCTGCAAGGATGTCGGGGTGATCTGCGTCGATTCCGGCTACGAGATCCATTTCGCAGGCGCCGCCGGCATTCACATCAAGGGCACGCAGGTGCTCTGCAAGGTGGCCGGGGAGGACGAATGCATCGAGGTGATCGCCGCCCTCACCCAGCTCTATCGCGAGCAGGGGCATTACCTCGAGCGCATGTACAAATGGGCCGACAGGGTCGGGGTGGATTCCATCCGCGCCGCCGTGGTGGACGATCTGGAGAAGCGCCGTGACCTCTACGGGCGCTTCGTGATCTCGCAGCGCGGTGCGCAGATCGATCCATGGGCCGAGCGGGTCGCGGGCCGGGATGCGCACGAGTTCAGGCCCATGGCGAACTTCACCCTGGCGGAGGCGGCGGAATGAGCGAATGGATCGATGTGGGCACGGTCGACGACGTGCCTCTCCTCGGATCGCGCGTGGTGCAGGCGCCGTCCGGCGACATTGCGGTCTTCAAGGCGGCGGACGGAACGCTCTTCGCCCTGCGCGACCGCTGCCCTCACAAGGGAGGGCCGCTGTCGCAAGGCATCGTGCATGGTCATTCTGTGACCTGCCCGCTGCACAATTGGGTCATCAGTCTCAAGACCGGCGAGGCGCAGGGGGCCGATCAGGGCTGCGCGCACAGGATCCCGCTGCGGGTCGAGGGTGGCCGCATCCTGCTCGCGGCGTCCGCGCTCATGGCGCGTGCGGCCTGAGGGGGACGGATGGCGACCGGATCCCCGACCCGGACCACATGCCCCTATTGCGGCGTCGGCTGCGGCGTCGTGGCGACCCCGCAGGAGGACGGAACCGTCTCGATCGCGGGAGATCGGCGGCATCCCGCCAATTTCGGCCGCCTGTGCTCGAAGGGTTCGGCCCTGGGCGAGACGCTGAGCCTCGACGACCGTCTGCTCCATCCGGAGGTGAACGGACGGCGGGCCGGATGGGATGACGCGCTCGATCTCGTGGCGCGGCGTTTCTCGGAGACGATTGCCGCCCATGGGCCGGATTCGGTCGCCTTCTACGGCTCCGGGCAACTCCTCACGGAGGATTATTACGTCGCCAACAAGCTGATGAAGGGCTTCATCGGCGCGGCCAATATCGACACCAACTCCCGGCTCTGCATGGCATCGTCGGTGGCCGGCCACATCCGGGCGTTCGGGTCCGACACCGTCCCCGGCACCTACGAGGACCTCGAAGAGGCCGATCTCGTCGTCCTCGTCGGCTCGAACATGACCTGGTGCCACCCGGTCCTGTTCCAGCGGCTTCTGGCGGCGCGCGAGCGGCGCGGCACGACGATCGTGGTGGTCGATCCGCGCCGCACCGTGACGGCGGAGGCGGCCGATCTCCATCTGGCGATCGCGCCCAACTCCGACGTGGCGCTGTTCGCCGGCCTGCTCGATCACCTCGACCGGACAGGCCTGCGTGACCGCGACTACGTGGAACGTCACACCTCGGGTCTCGACCAGGCCCTGGCGGCCGCGCAGGGCCGCGGCTTTCCGGGCGCCATGGAGGCGACGCGCCTCCCGGCCGAGCAGCTTCGCGAGTTCTACACGCTGTGGAGCCGCTCGGAGCGCGTCGTCACGGCCTATTCGCAGGGTGTCAACCAGTCGGTGGCCGGCACCGACAAGGTCAATGCCATCATCAACTGCCATCTGTTCACCGGCCGGATCGGACGGCCCGGCATGGGGCCGTTCTCCCTGACCGGGCAGCCCAACGCCATGGGCGGGCGCGAGGTGGGAGGGCTCGCCACCATGCTGGCCGCTCATCTCGACATCAACCGCCCGGACCATCGCGAGATGGTGCGGTCCTTCTGGGGCAGTCCCGGGATCGCGGCCCGGCCCGGCCTGAAGGCCGTTGATCTCTTCCGCGCAATCGGCCAGGGGCGCGTCAAGGCGGTCTGGATCATGGGCACCAATCCGGCCGATTCCATGCCCGACGCCGATGCCGTCGAGGATGCCCTGCGCGCATGCCCGTTCGTGGTCGTGAGCGACGTCACACGGACCGACACCACCCGGCACGCCGATGTCCTCCTGCCGGCCGCCGCCTGGGCGGAGAAGAGCGGCACGGTGACGAATTCCGAGCGCCGCATCTCGCGCCAGCGCGCGTTTCTGAAGCCGCCGGGCGAAGCGCGACCCGACTGGCGCATCGTCTGCGACGTGGCCGCCCGCATGGGCTTTTCCGAGGCCTTCGACTACCGGTCGCCGGCGGAGATCTTCCGCGAACACGCGGCCCTGTCCGGGCTCGCGAACGACGGAACGCGCGACTTCGACATCTCCGCCTGCGCCGGGCTGAGCGAGAGCGCCTACGATGCGCTGGCGCCGGTCCAGTGGCCGCGCCGGCCGGGCGAGGGGCTCGACGGCACCGCGACGCGCTTCTTCGCCGAGGGCGGATTCTACACGCCCGACCGCCGAGGGCGCTTCGTCCCGACGCCGGTCGCGCCGCCGGAGGCCTCGGAGGAGTTCCCGCTGGTCCTCAACACGGGCCGCATCCGCGATCAGTGGCACACCATGACGCGCACGGCGAAGACGCCGCGCCTGACGAGCCATTACGCGGAGAGCTTCTGCGAGATCCATCCGGAGGACGCCGAAGATGCCGGCATCGGTCCCGCCACCCTGGTGCGGATCGTCAGCCCGCAGGGCACGGCGGTCGTGCGCGCGCTGGTGACCGAGCGCCAGCAGAAGGGCAGCGTCTTCGTTCCCATGCACTGGACGGACCAGCACGCCGCGCAGGGACGCATCAGCGCGGCGGTTCTGCCGGCGGCGGATCCCGTCTCGGGGCAGCCGGGTCTCAAGTTCTCGCACGCCCGCATCGAACCTTACGAGGTCGCCTGGTACGGCTTCGCGGTGGTGCGCAACAGGCCGGAGACGATCCCGGCGGAGTACTGGGCGCTCGCCCGCACGGACGGGGGCTGGCGCATCGAGCTTGCCGGCGCCGCGCCGGCGCAGGACTGGGCCACGTATGCCGCCGCTCTGATCGGTCGCGGCGAGGATCCCGAGACGCTCTCCTACAGCGACCAAGACCGGGCAAGCTTCCGGCTCGCGACCTTCTCGGGCGATCGCCTGCTGGGCGCGCTGTTCATCGCCCCACAGCCGGTCGCCGTCTCGCGCACATGGGTGGTCGAGCGTCTGGCGGCGCCGGCGATCCGTGGCGCGGAGCGCCTGCGCCTGCTGAGCGGGCGGCCGGGCGCCGACCAGCCGGATCCCGGCCCGATCGTCTGCGCGTGCTTCTCGGTCGGGGCGAACCAGATCGCGGCCGCCGTCGCGGACGGCGCCGCAAGCGTGGACGCGGTCGGCGAGGCCGTCCGCGCGGGCACGAATTGCGGCTCCTGCCGCGTCGAAATCAGGAGGTTGATCGATGCTGCAACCCTTAAGACAGCCGTCTGAGGCGGATCCGGTCCGCCTCGGCCGGTTGGCCAAGCTGCCGGTCTTCTTCGACTTGAAGGACCGGCGCGCGGTCCTGGTCGGGGGATCGCCCGGCGCGGCCTGGAAGGCGGAGCTCCTCGCGGCCGCGGGAGCCCGCGTCGAAGTCTACGCCCCGGACGTCTCCGCCGAGATGGACGCCCTGGTCGCGCGCGGCGCCGCCGACGGGGCTCTCGTCCTGCACCGCTCGGAGTGGTCCCCGGGCATCCTGGAGAATGCAGCCCTCGCGGTGGCCGATCTCGACCGCGAGGACGAGGCGGAAGCTTTCGCGGAGGCGGCGCGGAGAGCGGGCGTTCCGGTCAACGTGGTCGACAAGCCCGGCCATTGCGATTTCCAGTTCGGGTCCGTGGTCAACCGCTCGCCGGTGGTGATCGGCATCTCGACGGACGGCGCCGCGCCGATCCTCGGCCAGGCGATCCGCCGCAGGATCGAGACGCTGCTGCACCCCTCCGTGGCCTCCTGGGCGGCCTGCGCCAAGCACCTGCGCGAGCGCGTCATGGCGCGTCTCGCGCCCGGCATGGCCCGGCGCGCCTTCTGGGAGCGCTTCGCCGATCTCGCCTTCCAGGGCCGGGAGCCGGACAGCTTCGGCCGCACCGTCGAGGCCGTGCTGGAGCAGATCGCCTGCGGGCCGGCGCAAAGGGTGGGGCGCGTGACCCTCGTGGGGGCGGGCCCGGGCGACGCGGAGCTCTTGACCCTCAAAGCCATGCGGGCGCTCCAGTCGGCCGACGTCATTCTCTTCGACGATCTCGTGTCCGAGGAAGTTCTGGAACTCGCCCGCCGCGAGGCGAAGCGCCTGATGGTCGGCAAGCGGGGAGGACGCGCCTCCTGCGCTCAGGGGGACATCAACGACCTCATGACCCGCCTGGCCCGCCAGGGAAAGCACGTGGTGCGGCTGAAGTCCGGCGACCCGATGATCTTCGGCCGCGCCGGCGAGGAGATCGAGCATCTCGAGAAGGCCGGCATTCCCGTCGACGTGGTGCCGGGCGTCACGGCCGGCATCGCGCTGGCGTCCGCACTCGGCGTGTCGCTCACCCATCGCGACATGGCGCAGTCGGTCCGCTTCGTGACCGGATGCGCGAAGACGGGACAGCTGCCGGCAGGCCTCGACTGGCGCGGGCTGGCCGACCCGAACACCACGACGGTCTTCTACATGGCCGGCGGCACCGCGGGCGCGATCGCCGATCGGCTGATCGCGGCGGGCTGCTCGCCGGAGCTGCCGGCCGTCATGGTGGCGAATGTGTCCCGCGGCGACGAACGCTGGGCCGGCCCGCTTGCGGATCTCGGCCGGGCCAGCGCACGGCGCGACCCTTCGAAGCCCGTCATCATCGCGGTCGGCCGGGTCTTCCGGCGTGCGATCGAAGCCGCGCCGTCACGGCCCGGGCCTCATCGGATGCTGGACGCGACAGCCTGAGAGAACGATAAAGGCAGGATCATGCTGGATGGACGCCGCATCGCCGTACCCGAGAGCCGGGAGCTCGATCTGTTCACGCGGATGCTCGAACGGCATGGCGCCGTCGCGGTGCGCTGCCCGCTCGTGTCGATCCACGACGCGGAGGATCCGGCCCCGGTGGAGGCCTGGATCGACCGGCTGGTCCAGGGGATGCACGATGTCGTGGTTCTCTACACCGGGGAGGGCTTGTCGCGGCTTCTCGGCTTCGCGCGCCGCAGTGGCGTCGAAGCAGACGTGATCGCCGCGCTGGGCCGGACGTGCAAGGTCGCCCGCGGGCCCAAGCCCGCGAAGGTCCTGCGCGGCATCGGCCTCGCGCCGGACGTGATGGCCGAGGAGCCGACGACGGCCGGGCTGATGACGACCCTGTCGGGCCTGTCCGTCACGGGCAGGCGCGTCGGCGTGCTTCTGTATCCGGGCGGCGAGGAGGCCCTGCCGGCCTTCCTCGAAGCCGCCGGCGCCATGGTCGATCCGATCCTGAGCTATCGCTATGCCTCGCACGAGGAGGACGAACGGGTCGTCGCGTTGATCCGGGAACTCGCGTCCGGCACGATCGACCTGATCGCCTTCACGAGCTCGGCCCAGGTGCGGCGGCTCAAGGAGGTCGCGCGCCGGTTCGGATTGGACCCGGACCTCGACGCGGCCATGCACGCGACCCTGGTCGCGGCCGTCGGGCCGGTCACCGCGGAGGCGGTCGAAAAGGCGGGATGGCCGGTCGATGCGATGCCGCAGGACAGCTACCATCTCAAACCGCTCGTGATGGCCTTCGGGCGCAGACTGTCCCGGGCGAGCGGCGTCAGCGCTCCCGCGTGATCCCGTCTCCGGCCCGCAGCAGGGCCTGCAGACCCTCCCGATAGGTGGGATAACGCAGAGCCACGCCGAGCTCGGTCTTGATGCGCGTGTTCCGGACGCGCTTGTTGTCCGAGTAGAAGGAGCGCGCCATCGGGGTCTGGTCGGCGTCTTCGAACGCCACCTCCGGGGGCGGGTCGCGCCCGAGGAGTTGCGCCGCATAGGCGATGACGTCCTGCGGCGGACCCGGCTCGTCGTCCGCGACGTTGTAGACGGCGTTGCGGTGCGGGCGCTCGATGGAGGCCATCAGCACCTGGGCGATATCGGCCGTGTGGATGCGGTTGAAGACCTGGCCCTTCTTGACGATGCGCTTGGCGCTGCCGTCGGCGATCTTCACCAGGGCGTTGCGGCCCGGTCCGTAGATGCCGGCGAGGCGAAAGACCTGCACGGCGAAGGGCGCGCGCTCGCCGAGGGAGAGCCACTGCTCCTCGGCGGCGATCCGGTGGCGCGAGCGGATCGTGGCGGGGTTGGGCGCCGTCGATTCGTCCACCCAGGCGCCGTCCGCGTTGCCATAGACGCCGACCGTGGACAGGTAGCCGACCCAGCGCAGGTTCGCCGCCGCCGCGATGGCGTGAGAAAATTGCTCCAGCACCGGATCCGTCTCCCCAAGGGGAGGAATCGAGACGAGAAGCGCATCGGCCCGGGCGATCCGATCGGGGATGACGGGATCGAAACCGGCGCCGTCGAAACGGCAGGCCTGGATGCCGTCCGCCGCCATGGCCCGAACCTTCTCCGGCGACCGGACGGTGCCGCCGATCGCGGTAAACCGGTCACGATAAAGGCCGATGAACTGGCGGACGGAGTAGCCGAGACCGAAAACGAACAGGTTCATGAGACGACGGATCGATGAAACGGGAGGGGGCGTCGCAAGGACCCTAGCGCATCGTACGGAAAAGTGGACCCACTTATCACGTCCGATGCTCTGGCCCGGGCGGGCCGCGCCAGCAATCGTGCATGCTCACCACCGTCATGATCGGCACAGGGCCGGCGACGACGTGAGGGTGGGGTGGACAGCCGCCGAAGACGCCGGAACCTCCTGCCCGTCTTTCGCACCCGACTTTTCGGCAGCTTGATCCGGGCCCGTTCTTCGGGCCATAACATGCGGCCGAAACAGGCCGGGCTGTCGTCGGTCGAGCGGCTGTGCTCCCATCGAGCCCCGGCAGGGAGGCGATCCATGGTTTTGACCAACGAGGACATGGTCGATCTGGTGGCTTTTCGGCGCGCGCTCCACCGCATGCCGGAACTCTCCCGCGAGGAGGTCCAGACGGCCCGGGAGGTGCGGGCGTTTCTGGCCCAGACGCGCCCCGACCAGATCATCACCGGCCTTGGCGGCCATGGGATCGCGGCGGTCTACCAGGGCAGGGCGCCGGGCCCGGCCGTCATGATCCGCTCGGAGCTCGACGGGCTTCCGATCGAGGAGATCTCCGACGCGCCTCACCGCTCGGCCGCCCCCGGCAAGGGACATCTGTGCGGGCACGATGGACACACGGCCATCCTGGCCGGCCTGGCGCGCGCGCTCGGACGCCAGCGGCCGCAGCGCGGCCGCGCCATCCTGCTGTTCCAGCCGGCCGAGGAGGACGGCTCCGGAGCCGCGGCCGTCGTGGCCGACCCGCGCTTTCGCGAGATCAGCCCGGATTTCGCGTTCGCCCTGCACAATCTCCCCGGTCTGCCCTTCGGCCATGTCGCGTTGGCGGAAGGGCCGGTCAATTGCGCGTCGCGGGGCATGCGTATCGTCCTGAACGGCAAGACCGCCCATGCGTCCATGCCCGAGACGGGGCTGTCGCCCGTGCCCGTCGTCGCCGAGCTGATGCCGGCGCTCACGGGGCTCGGTCATGGGGGGCCGCTGGACGACGGCTTCGCAATGGTCACGGTGACTCACGTGAAGATCGGCGAGCCGGCTTTCGGCGTCGCCCCGGCGCGGGCCGAGATCTGGGCGACCCTGCGCACGATGACCGATGCCGGCATGGAGGATCTGTGCGTGAGCGCCGAGCACCTCGTCCTGAGCGCCGCGCGCAACCGGGGGCTCAGCGTCGAGATCTCCCACGACGACATCTTCCAGCACTGCGAGAACGCTCCGGAAGCCGTGGCCCATCTCCGCCGCGCGCTGGACGAAGAGGGCGTTCCGCATGACGAGGGCGAGCTCCCGCTGCGGGCCTCGGAGGATTTCGGACGCTTCGGTCAAAGGGCGCCGGCGGCCATGTTCTTCCTCGGAGCCGGCAGGGACCACCCGAGCCTGCACAATCCCGACTACGACTTCCCCGACGACCTGATCGGGATCGGCGCGCGCGTGTTCATGCGGACCTTGCGGAACCTGCTCGGGTAGGTTCGGCACGGGGTTGCAGGCTCCCCGCGGCTGAGCTCCCGCCGGCCGTACCACCCCCCCGTCAGGGCCGGGCTTGTCCCGGCCATGACGGGGAGGTTGTTACCTCGACCTCTGGAGCACGATCCTAAAGCATCGGACCCAAAAGTGGACTTGCACTTTTGGGATCCATCCGATGCTTACTTCTTGAATGAGAGCATCGGTCAAGACGGACCCAGCGGGCCGCGCCAGCGAAAACCGGGGCCACTTTTCCGTCCGATGCTCTAAAGCGGCAGGCCGCGCAGGGCGGAGACCGCCTGCATGACGCCGCGCAGCTCGGCCAGGCCTCTCATCCGTCCGATGATGGGATAGCCCGGATGGGTGGGACGGCCCACGTCGTCGAGAAGCTCGTGCCCGTGGTCGGGGCGCATGGGAATGCGCCAGTGCGGATGGCCGGCTTCCTTGCGACGCTTCTGCTCCTCGAGCAGCACCGTCACCAGAGACACCATGTCGGTGTCGCCGCCCAGGTGGTCGGCTTCCATGAAGGAGCCGTCCGGGTCCTTGGCGACGTTGCGCAGATGCGCGAACCAGATCCGGTCCGAGAAGCGCTTCGCGATGGCCGGCACGTCGTTGACCGGGTTGGCCCCGAGCGACCCGCTGCACAGCGTGAGCCCGTTGGCGGGGGAATCGGCCGCCTTGAGGATGAAGGCGATGTCGTCCGCGTTGGACACGATGCGGGGCAGGCCCATGAGCGGGCGCGGCGGATCGTCCGGATGGATGCACATCCGGATTCCGACCTCTTCCGCGGTCGGGATCACCTCGCGCAGGAAGCGGGCGAGGTTCTCGCGCAGGGCCGCCGCGTCGATGTCCCGGTAGCGGTCGAGCATGACGCGCAGGCCCGGAACGTCGTAGCGGTCGTAAGCGCCGGGCAGGCCCGCCATGATGTTGGAGAGGAGCTTGCGCCGGTCGGCTTCCGACGAGCGCAGATGCCATTCCTTGGCCCGGGTCAGTACGTCGGGCGCGTAATCCGCCTCCGCGCCCGCACGCTCCAGCATGAAGCAGTCGAAGGCTGCGAACTCATGGATATTGAAGCGCAGGGCCGTGCCGCCGCCGGGAAGCGGGTAGGCGAGCTCGGTGCGGGTCCAGTCGACCACGGGCATGAAGTTGTAGCAGATCGTGGTGACGCCGCATTGCGCGAGGTTGCGCATGGACTGGCGGTAATGGTCGAACAGGCTCGTCAGGTCGCCTTCGCCGATCTTGATGCGCTCGTGGATTGGCAGGCTCTCGACCACGCTCCAGCGCAGGCCGAGCGACGGATCGGCGGCAATGAGCGCTTTCCGCTTCTCGATCTCCTCGACGCTCCAGATCACCCCATAGGGGATCTGATGCAGGGCGGTGACGATCCCGGTCGCGCCGGTCTGCCGGATGTGGGAGAGCTGTACGACGTCGTCGGGGCCGAACCAGCGCCAGGTCTGTTCCATGATTGCCTCTCAAAGCTGGGGCCGAACGGGGGCGTCGGCGGAGGGTGCGGATTCTTGTCTGGAGGGTGTCACGCGCTGAGCACCTCCGGCAGGGCATCGGCCTCGGGCTCGAAGAGATCCGGGTGCTTCGCGGCCAGCTCGGGCAGGGAGCGCAGGATCTCGCTGAGGTGCTGCTGCATGGCCCTGTCGGCCGCTACGGGATCGGCCGCCTTGATGGCGTCGACGATCTCCGCATGCTGCGCGACGATGAGATGGCGCGGAGTGGCCTGCTTCACGTCGAGGTAGCGCACCCGGTCCATCTGCGGCTTGACGTCCTCGATCATGCGCCACGCGGCCGGACGTCCGGCGGCCTCCGCCAGGAGGCGGTGGAACTCCTCGTCCAGCGCCATGAAGTCGTCCGACGAGGTGGCCCGCTGGGCGCGCCGCTGCCGGGTCAGGCTGGCGTTCAGCTCCGCGATCAGAACGGGAGAGGCTTTCAGCGCCGCCTCGCGAACGACAGCGCATTCGACCGCGACGCGGATGAAGCGGGCATCCTCGACCGCCGCGCGCGAGATCTTGACCACCTGCGTGCCCCGCTGCGGCAGAACGCGAACGAGGCCGGCCTCGCTCAGCTTGATGAGGGCTTCTCGGACGGGCGAGCGGCTCACGCCGAATCGCTGCGCCAGGTCCTGCTCCGACAGCATCTCGCCGGGCGCGATCTTCATGCTGACGATGGCCTGGCGAAGGGCGCGCGCGACCTGCCGGGCCATGGGCTCCCGGCTGAGATCGAGCTTCGCGAGGGTCGGTCTATTGGTCATAAGTGGCACACTACCATACTAGTAGACCATTGCAAAGGATCGTGGATCGTTTTAAGGTTTGCTCAATGAGGCGCTCGCAGCCGGCCCGGGAATGGGCCCGGACGGAGCCCGAGGGAGTACGCCATGCTGATCCATCCGGACCGGCTGTTTCCTGTCGATTCCGCCAGCCGCGAGGTGGCGCGCCGGCTCTATGCGCAGGTCCGGGATCTGCCGATCGTCTCGCCGCACGGCCATACGGATCCGCGGTGGTACGCGGAGAACGAGCCGTTCCCGGATCCCGCGACGCTCTTCGTCATCCCGGATCACTACGTGTTCCGCATGCTCTACAGCCAGGGCGTGCGCCTGGAGGAGCTTGGGCTCCCGGCGAAGGACGGCAGCGCGGTGGAGCGCGACCCGCGGGCGATCTGGCGGCGGTTCGCGTCGCATTATCACCTCTTCCGCGGCACGCCCACGCGCCTCTGGCTCGATCATACGTTCGCGACCCTGTTCGGCTTCACCGAGCGCCTGTCGGCTAGGAACGCAGACGCCTATTACGACCGCATCGACGCGGCCCTGCGCACGCCGGAGTTCCGCCCGCGCGCGCTGTTCGAGCGCTTCCGCATCGAGGCGATCGCCACCACGGAGAGCCCGCTCGATCCGCTCAAGCACCACGAGGCCATCCGGCGCTCGGGCTGGTCCGGCCGCGTGGTGACGGCCTACCGCCCCGACCCGGTGATCGATCCCGAATTCGAGGGCTTCCGCGAGAATCTCGCGCGCTTCGGAGAGATCACGGGCTGCGACACGTCCACGTGGAGCGGCTACCTGGATGCGCACCGCAGGCGGCGCGCCTTCTTCCGCGATTACGGCGCGACCTCCACCGACCACGGCCACCCGACCGCGCGCACGGCGGACCTTTCACCGACCGATGCGGAGGCGCTGTTCCGCCGGGTCGCGTCCGGGGATGCCGGGCCCGAGGATGCGGAGCTGTTCCGCGCCCAGATGCTGACCGAGATGGCCGCCATGAGCGTCGAGGACGGCATGGTCATGCAGCTCCATCCGGGCTCCTTCCGCAACCACAACGCGGCCCTGTTCCGGCGCTTCGGCCGCGATATGGGGGCGGACATTCCGCTGCAGACGGATTACGTCCGCGCCCTGAAGCCGCTGCTCGACCGCTTCGGCAACGAGCCCGGCTTCACGTTCATCGTCTTCACCCTCGACGAGACGAGCTATTCGCGCGAGCTCGCGCCGCTCGCGGGCCATTATCCGGCCCTCAGGCTGGGTCCGGCCTGGTGGTTCTTCGACTCGCCCGAGGGCATGCGGCGCTTCCGCGAGCTCACGACCGAAACCGCCGGCTTCTACAACACGGTCGGGTTCAACGACGACACGCGCGCCTATCTGTCGATTCCCGCCCGGCACGACGTGGCCCGCCGGGTCGACTGCGCCTCTCTCGCCACCCTGGTGACGACGCACCGCCTCGACGAGGACGAAGCGCACGAGGTGGCCTACGATCTCGCCTATCGCCTCGCCAAAGAGGCCTACAAGCTGTGACACGGGACATGGCCGACCATGAGCCATGTCGCACAGAACGGGAGGAAGACATGACGAACCTGATCACCAGGCGGACCTTCGTCGGCGGTGTCGCCGGCGCCGCCGGCGTTGCGACCCTCGGCGGAAAGGCTTTCGCGCAGGCGACCCTGCCCACGAGTCCGGTGACGCTCAACATCATCGACGTGGCCGGCAACCTGGCGCTGACCCAGAAGGCGATCGAGAACTACCGCAAGGCCAAGCCCAACCTGGTCTCGCGCATCACCTTCACCAAGGCGACGGCGCCGGAGCTCGCCGGCAAGATCAAGGCCCAGCAGGATGCAGGCCGGGTCGACATCGACCTCGTGCTCACCGGCACGGACGCGCTCTCCGCCGGCATCGAGCAGAAGCTGTGGGTCGACCTCGTCCCCGGCCAGGCGAACTCCCTGCCGAAGCTCGACGACATCTATCTCGCGCCGGCCGCCAAGATGCAGGGCCTGGCGAAGGGGCAGGGCGTGGTCGTGACCTACTACCCGTCGGGCCCGCTCCTCGAATACATGCCCGACAAGGTCAAGACCGTGCCCACCACGGCCGAGGAGCTTCTCGCCTACACCAAGGCCAATCCGGGCCGCTTCCTCTATGCGCGCCCGGCCAATTCCGGCCCGGGCCGCACCTTCATCATGGGCCTGCCCTACATCCTGGGCGACAGCAACCCGCAGGATCCGGCCAAGGGCTGGGACAAGACCTGGGCCTTCCTGAAGGAGCTCGGGCAGAACATCGAGTACTACCCGTCCGGCACCGGCGCGGTGATGAAGGAGCTCGGCGAAGGCTCCCGCGACATGACCGTGTCGACCACGGGATGGGACATCAACCCGCGCGTCCTCGGGGTCGTGCCGAAGGAGGCCAAGGTGGCGGCGCTCAAGGGCTTCCACTGGGTGTCGGACGCGCATTACATGTGCGTGCCCAAGGGCCTGCCGAACGAGAAGCTTGCGGTGCTGCTCGATCTCATGAGCTTCCTGCTCACCAAGGAGCAGCAGGCCTACACCTTCGACGAGGGCTACTTCTATCCGGGCCCGGCCGTGAAGGGCGTGACCCTCGACATGGCGCCCGCCGAGAGCCAGGCGGCCATCAAGGAATTCGGCCGTCCCGAATACGAGAAGTGGATCGCCGAGAACCCGATCGAGCTTCCGCTCCAGCCCGACCAGATGGTGGTCGCCTTCCGCCTGTGGGACGAGCAGGTCGGCGGCGGCAAGCGTAAGTAAGACGTCCAGAGCAAGAACAAGGACAGGTCGTGTCGCGGTTGAGGTTTTCTGCCATCCCCGGCGGCTGTGATGCGGGGATCGCCATCCTCTCGACGTCATCACCGGCCTCGTGCCGGTGATCCCGATCCGCAAGGCGTAGCGCCTTTCAGCATCGGGATGGCCGGCACAGGGCCGGCCATGACAGGAGGATGGCCTGCGAGTGGCGGTGACTCTCGAACCGATACACGACCCAAGAACCAAGGACCCGCGATGACCATTGCCCTTTCCCAGTTCGACGAAGTCCGGCTCGATCGCGTGAGCCGCGACTTCGGGGCGCTCAACGCCCTGCGCGACATCTCCCTGACGATCCGCCGGCGCGAGTTCATCGCCCTGCTCGGCCCGTCGGGCTGCGGCAAGTCGACGACGCTGAACTGCATCGCGGGTCTCCTGCCTGTGACCGGCGGGGCGATCTGGCTCGACAAGAGCCGGGTCGACACCCTGCGGCCCGAGGAGCGCGGGTTCGGGATGGTGTTCCAGAACTACGCGCTCTTTCCCCATCTCAACGTGCGCCAGAACATCGGCTTCGGGCTGAAGATGCGCGGGACGCCGAAGGCCGAGATCGACCGAAAGGTGGACGAGGCGCTCAACCTGGTGCGCCTGAAGGGCCAGGAGAACAAGCTGCCGGGCCAGCTCTCCGGCGGCCAGCAGCAGCGCGTGGCGATCGCCCGCGCCATCGTGATCGAGCCGCCGCTCGTGCTGATGGACGAGCCGCTCTCGAACCTCGACGCCAAGCTGCGCCTCGAGATGCGCGCCGAGATCCGGCGCATCCACAACGAGCTCGGGGCCACGACCATCTACGTGACACACGACCAGGACGAGGCCCTGTCGCTCGCCGACCGCATCGTGGTGCTGCGCGACGGCGTGGTCCGGCAGGTCGGCACGCCCAAGGAGCTCTACGAGGCCCCGTCCCATCTCGACGTGGCCGACTTCATGGGCTTCCGCAACAAGCTGAAAGGCCGGGTGGTCGGCGCCGAGGGCGGCCGCGCCGTCCTCGACGTGGAGGGCGCGCGGATCAGCGGCGTCGCCCGCGAGACCCTGTCCGCCGGCGCCACGGCCTTCGCGGCCATCCGGCCGGACGACCTCATGGTCGGGGAGGCGGGGCCGAACGCCATCGCGGTGACCGTCGACACCATCGAATATCGCGGCCGCGAATTCGTCGGCACGGCCCATTCGGCCGGCGGGCTCGATTTCGTGTTCCGGTCGCACCAGCCGGTCGAGCCCGGTTCGCAGGTGCATCTGCGGGCGGATGACGGGCGTGTCCTCGTCTTCGCGGAGCCGATCCAGGGGAGGCAGTGATGGACGCCCTTGCTCCCGCGACTCCCGTCGAGCACGGCCCGAGCCTGCGCCAGCGTCTCGCCGCGCGCGGCTTCGACGCGGTGACGCTGCTCGTCGTTCCGGCGGCGATCTTCAGCCTGCTCCTCTTCGTCTACCCGTTCGCGTTCGGGTTCGTGCTCTCCTTCGAGCCCAAGGCCGGCGGCGACTGGCTCGCCAATTACAAGCGCTTCTTCTCGGACCCGTTCCTCTACGACACGATCGGCAACACGCTCCGGCTCGCGATCCCCGTCACGCTGATCAACCTGCTGCTGGCAGTGCCGATCGCGTTCCGCGTGCGCCTGATGCGGCGCCAGCGCCTCCTGACCACGATCCTCGTCCTGCCGATCACCCTCGGCACCGTGCTCGTGGCCGAGGGCCTCTTGAACTATCTCGGGCCGCAGGGCTGGTTCAACCGCACCCTGATCACCTTCGGGCTCATCTCGCAGCCCCTGAAGCTCGTGCACAATTACTGGGGTGTCTTCGCCTCCCTGGTGATCACCGGCTTCCCGTTCACCTTCCTGCTGACCCTGTCCTACGTGACCGGCATCGACCCGGCCCTCGAGCAGGCGGCCGCGACCCTGGGCGCCAGCGCCTGGCAGCGCTTCCGCCACGTCTACCTGCCGCTCCTGATGCCGGGCTTCGCCATCACGTTCTGCCTGTCCTTCGTGCAGGCCTTCTCGGTCTTCCCCTCGGCGGTGCTGCTGGGCGAGCCCGCGGGCGTTACCCGGGTGATCTCGATCGCCGCCGCCACGGCGGCCTTCGAGGAATACGACTACTCCATGGCCTCGGCGATCGCGATGATCATGGGCTTCGTGCAGCTCGCCATCGTGGTGGCGGTGCTCGCCTCCCGCGGGTTGTTCTACCGCGGTCCTGCCTCCGGCGCGAAAGGGTAAAGCCGATGATCCGCGACACCACACTCGGGTCCAAGCTCTGGGCCGCGGCCATCTGGTTCCTGGTCGGCTTCTTCGTCATCAACCTGTTCGCCATGATCGCCACCGTGGTGACGAGCTCGTTTGCCACGCGCTGGCTCGGCACGTGGCTGCCGGTGGGCTTCACCACGCGCTGGTATTCCTCCGCCTGGAGCGAGTTCCAGCTCTGGGACGTCCTGATGGTGACCTTCCAGGTGATCGCCGCCGTGGTGTTCATCTCGGGAGCCCTCGGGGTGACGGCCGCCTATGCGCTCGCCCGGCGCGAATTCGCCGGAAAGCGGCTTCTCATCCTGCTCTTCCTGCTGCCGCTGATGATCCCGCCGATCACCTTCGGCATCCCGCTGGCGACCGTGCTCTACCAGACCGGCCTGGCGGGCACGTTCTGGGGCGTGGTGGCGGCCAACCTCGTGCCGACCGTGCCCTTCGTCATCCTGGTCATGATCCCGTTCATCGAGCAGATCGACCCGAAGATCGAGGCGGCGGCCCGCGTCTTCGGCGCCAACACCTTCAAGCTCTTCGTCCACGTGCTCCTGCCGCTGCTCCTGCCGGGCATCCTGGCGGCGCTGCTGCTGGTGCTGGTGCGCACCATCGCCATGTTCGAGCTCACCTTCCTGGTGG